>NZ_JBSFGJ010000005.1:0-72494 GCF_053596515.1 Nonomuraea sp. NPDC001684 | reverse complement strand
GCACCCGCGATCCCGAGCTGTGGCCCATGGTGGGCAAGACCGGCGCCGCCCGGCTGTGCGGAAGTGGCCCGAGGGGCGTTCGCGGAGGTAGAAACCCTCCTCGCCGTAGAGCGCGCGCTCGGTCGCGGCGCGCCAGGTGAGCCACATGAGGCTGACTATCTCATGACTCCGGCCATCAACACGCTAAGTCATTGATTGACTACACTTGGTCGCTACATTGCGCTAACGTTTACGTACTGTCACCGAGCGACTGCGTTTCGCCCATCCGCGGTAAGCGGCGAGCCGGTTCGCTCCACCAAAGCATTGCGGCCTCCACGGCCGCATACTGAGAGGAGCCCCCCGTGAAGAAGACTCTGGTCATGGCAGGTGCCATTGCCCTGCTGGCGCTGGCGGCCCCCGCGTACGCCGACGACGTCACCCACGGCAACAACGGCATCCTGAGCGGCAGCCCGATCCACCTCCCCATCACCGCCGTCGTGCCCGTCTGCGGCAACAACATCGGCATCCAGGCCGTGCCGATCAACGGCTGCCAGGGGAGCCCCAACACCGCGGTCTACAGCCGCTGAGGCAGGGAGAGCCCGGACCGCTCGCGCGCGGTCCGGGCTCTGATCCCGGCCGGTCAGTCGGCGGATGACCGGTCAGCGCACCTCCAAGAGGTCGCATCCAGGCGGGCGTCGGGTTGTCAGGACTCGGCGCCCGTCGTCGTGCGTGGACCCCTCTCCTCATCTCTTCCGACAGGGGGTGCACGATTCGTATGCCCCTGTCGCATTTGTCGTTAACTCAACGGGCGGTAAAGCGGCGGACATGCCTGACCGCGTTCGTCGGCCCGCGACATGTGCGCCGCCGTCCGCCGGTTACGCTGGTCGGCAGTGCCATCACGGTCGACAGGGGTGAGACGTCATGGACGCAGGTGATCGCCCGGCACGGCTGACCGTCGGCGTGCTCGGCGCGGGCAAGGTCGGCTCCGCGCTCGGCGCCGCGCTGGCGCAGGCGGGCCACCGGATCGTCGCCGCGAGCGGGGTCTCCGACAGGTCGCGGAGGTGGGCCGCCGACCGGCTCGGGGTCGAGCTGACGCGGCCCGACGAGGTGGTGGCCGCCGCCCAGCTCATCCTGCTGACCGTCCCCGACGACGCGCTGCCCGACCTCGTGGCCGGCCTGGCCCGTACGGGCGCCGACCTCCAGGGCAAGCTGCTCGTCCACACCAGCGGCGCGTACGGCCTGTCGGTGCTCGAACCCGCCGCCGGGGTGGGCGCGCTGCCGCTCGCGCTCCACCCGGTCATGACCTTCACCGGCCGCGACGACGACCTCAACAAGATCACCGGCATCTCCTTCGGCGTCACCGCGCCCGACCTGCTGCGGCCCGTCGCCGAGGCGCTGGTGATCGAGATGGGCGGCGAGCCGGTCTGGATCGCCGAGAGCGACCGCGCGCTCTACCACGCGGCCCTGGCCAACGCCGCCAACCACATGGTCACCCTCATCGCCGAGTCCGAGGAGCTGCTCGGGCGCATCGGCGTCGAGCACCCGGGCCGGATGCTGGGCCCGCTGCTCGGCGCGGCCCTCGACAACGTGCTGCGGCTGGGCATCGCCGGGCTGACCGGCCCGGTCGTCCGCGGCGACGCCGGCACCGTGCGCAAACACGTCGACGCGCTGATCCTGGCCGCCCCCGAGGCCGCCGACGCCTACATCGCGCTGGCCCGGCTCACCGCCGACCGGGCGCTGGCCGCGGGGCTGCTCAAACCGGAGGAGGCGGAGCGGCTGCTCGACGCGCTTGGGGGCAATATATGGACCTGACCGTCAGGTGTGGAGGGCAGCAATGGATCTGATCGTGGCCGGCAACCGGGACGACCTGGCGAAGGCGCGTGGCACGGGCAGCGTGGCGCTGGTCCCGACCATGGGCGCGCTGCACGAGGGCCACCGGTCGCTGATCAGGGCCGCCCGGGTGCGCGCCGACCAGGTCGTGGTCAGCATCTTCGTCAACCCGCTGCAATTCGGTCCTAACGAGGATTTTTCACGCTATCCCCGTACGTTCGACGCCGATCTCGACGTGTGCCGGGAGGAGAGCGTGCACGTCGTGTTCGCGCCCTCGCCCGAGGACATGTACCGCCCCGACCGGCAGGTGAGCGTCTGCGCGGGCGAGATGGGCACGATCGTCGAGGGCGCCTCCAGGCCGGGCCACTTCGACGGCGTGCTGACGGTGGTGCTCAAGCTGTTCAACCTGGTCCGCCCCGATGTGGCGATCTTCGGCCAGAAGGACGCCCAGCAGCTCGCCGTCATCCGCCGCATGGTGGCCGACCTCGACCTGGCCGTCGAGATCGTCGGCGCGCCCACCGTGCGCGAGCCCGACGGCCTGGCCCTGTCCAGCCGCAACCGTTACCTGTCGGCGCGCGACCGCACGGTCGCGCTGGCCCTGTCCCGCGCCCTGCGGGCGGGCGCGGCCGAGCTCACCGCCGGCGCGATCCGGTCCACCGCCCGCGCGGTGCTCGACGAGGCCGGGCCCGACCTCGACCTCGACTACCTGGCACTGGTCGATCCGGCCACGTTCAAGGAGGTCGACGACGCCTACGAGGGCTCGGCCGTGCTCGCCGTGGCGGCCCGGGTGGGCGGCACCCGGCTGATCGACAACGTCGTCCTGAGCCTTCGTCACTGATCCGTACGGTGCCCCCGGGGCATGTCCACGCTGCGGCAGGCGTTATCGTCATAGTGACGAAATCGCCTCAGTGAGGAGACCCCCATGAGTGCACCGGCGATTCCCCGGCGTCTGACGGCCCCCGAACCCGGCTGGACGGTCGAGGCGGACGTGGTCGTCGTCGGCTCCGGCGTCGCGGGCCTGACCGTGGCGCTGCGCCATGCCGAGCTGGATCCCGCGGCCAAGGTCCTGGTCGTCACCAAGGACGTGCTGTCCGCCGGGTCCACCAAGTGGGCCCAGGGGGGCATCGCCGCCGTGCTGGACCCGCGCGACACCCCCGACGAGCACCTGAGCGACACGTTGCTCGCCGGGGTCGGACTGTGCGACACCAAGGCCGTGCGAACCCTGGTGACCGAGGGGCCGGGCGCGCTGCGGCGGCTCATCGAGCGCGGCGCCCGGTTCGACCGCACCCCCGACGGCGAGCTCCAGCTCACCAGGGAAGGCGGTCACCGGCGCCACCGGATCGTGCACGCCGGCGGCGACGCCACCGGCGCCGAGGTGCAGCGGGCGCTGGTCGAGGCGGTGCGCGCCGGATCGATCGAGGTGATCGAGCACGCGCTCGTGCTCGACCTGCTCAAGGACGCCCGCGGCCGGGCCAGGGGAGTGACCCTGCACGTCATGGGCGAGGGCGCGCGGGACGGCGTCGGGGCGGTCCTGGCGCGGGCGGTGGTGCTGGCCACCGGCGGCATGGGCCAGGTCTACGCCGCGACCACCAACCCGGTCGTGTCCACCGGCGACGGCGTGGCGCTCGCGCTCAGGGCGGGGGCGGTCGTGCGCGACATCGAGTTCGTGCAGTTCCACCCGACCGTGTTGTGGCTGGGGGAGGGCTCGACCGGCCAGCAGCCGCTGATCTCCGAGGCGGTCAGGGGCGAGGGCGCCTTCCTCGTCGACCACGAGGGCAACCGGTTCATGCAGGGTGTGCACGAGCTGGCCGACCTGGCCCCGCGTGACGTCGTGGCCAAGGCGATCACCAGGGTCATGAGCGAGACCGGCCGCGACCACGTCTTCCTCGACGGCCGCCACTTCGGCAGGGACAAGTGGGAGAGCCGCTTCCCCACCATCTACGCCGTCTGCCGGGACCACGGCATCGACCCGGTCACCGAGCCGATCCCCGTCTCCCCGGCCGCCCACTACGCCAGCGGCGGCGTCCGCGCCGACCTGTCCGGGCGTACCTCCATCGAGGGTCTGTACGCCTGCGGCGAGGTGGCCTGCACCGGCGTCCACGGCGCCAACCGGCTGGCCTCGAACTCGCTCCTTGAGGGTCTGGTCTTCGCCGAGCGCATCGCCGAGGACATCCACCGGACGCGTCCCGAGCCGGGCGAGCCGGTCGCCGGGCGGGCCGCGACGGGCCTGGTGGACCCCAGGGCCAGGCCCAGGATCCAGGCGCACATGAGCGCCGGCGCCGGGGTGCTGCGCAGCCGCGCGTCGCTGCAGGCCACGTCGAAGGCGCTGCGCGACGCGCTCTGGACGCCGGTCGAGGTGCCCGCCTGCACCGAGTCGTGGGAGGCGAGCAACCTCCTCACCGTCGCCGCCGTCCTGACCGGCGTGGCGGCGGCCAGGCTGGAGACCCGCGGCTCCCACTGGCGCGAGGACCACGAGAGCCGGGACGACAATGAGTGGCTGGGCCACCTGGACGTGACCCTGACCGAGGAGGGCCTTCGCATGACGTACACCCCGCACGGCGAGGCGATGCCGCCGCGGCTGGCGCAGGAGCTGACCGCCGCCGGGCTCGACCCGGCCGAGGTCGACGCGCTGATCGACCGCGCGCTCGAAGAGGACCTGCAGGAGGCGGGCGACGTGACCAGCCTGGCCACGATCCCGGCCGAGCAGCGTTCGGCCGCCGACGTGGTGGCCCGCAAGGACGGCGTGGTGGCCGGGCTGGCCGTGGCCGAGGCGGTCTTCCTCCGGCTGGGCGCCGGCCGCGCCGAGCGGCGGGCCAAGGACGGCGAGCGGGTGGCGGCCGGCGACGTGCTGATGACGGTCGAGGGCCCGACGCGGGCCGTGCTGACCGCCGAGCGCACCGCGCTCAACCTGCTCACGCACCTGTCCGGGGTGGCCACGCTGACCGCCAGGTGGGTGGCCGCGATCGAGGGCACGCGGGCGCGGGTGCGCGACAGCCGCAAGACCCTGCCGGGTCTGCGGTCCCTGGAGAAGTACGCCGTGCGCTGCGGCGGCGGCGTCAACCACCGCATGTCGCTGTCGGACGCGGCCCTGATCAAGGACAACCACGTGGTGGCGGCCGGCGGCGTGGCCGAGGCGTACCGCGCGGTTCGGGAGCGCTTTCCCGAGGTGCCGATCGAGGTCGAGATCGACCGGCTCGACCAGCTGGAGCCCCTGCTGGACGAGGGCGCCGAGGAGATTCTGCTGGACAACTTCACGGTCGAGGACACCGTACATGCCGTACAAATCGTGAAAAGTCGGGCGAAAAACAGGGTTGCGCTTGAAGCGAGTGGGGGATTGACCTTGGAATCGGCTCGTGATGTGGCTGAAACTGGCGTTGACTACCTTGCGGTGGGAGCGCTTACCCACTCGGCGCCGGCCCTGGACATCGCACTGGATTTGCGGGGGTAATTGATGCTGCTCACGATCGACGTCGGCAACACGCACACGGTGCTGGGGCTGTTCGAGGGCGAGGACGTCATCGAGCACTGGAGGCTGGCCACCGACGCCCGCCGCACCGCCGACGAGATCGCCGTCGTGCTCCAGGGGCTGCTGGCCCAGTCACCCCTGCTCAAGGGCGCCGACATCAGCGGCATCGCCATCTGCTCGACCGTGCCGAGCGTGCTCAACGAGATGCGGGAGATGTGCCGCCGCTACTACGGCGACGTCACCGCCGTGATCGTGGAGCCCGGCGTGCGCACGGGCGTGCCGGTGCGCATGGACAACCCCAAAGAGGTGGGCAGCGACCGCATCGTGAACGCCCTGGCCGCCATCGACCAGTACGGCGGCCCGTGCATCATCGTCGACTTCGGCACCGCCACCTCCTTCGACGCGGTGTCGGCCAAGGGCGAGTACGTCGGGGCGGTCACCGCCCCCGGCATCGAGATCTCGGTCGACGCCCTGGCCGCCGCCGGCGCCCAATTGCACAAGGTCGAGCTGGTCAGGCCGCGCTCGGTGATCGCCAAGAACACGGTCGAGGCGCTGCAGGCCGGCATCATCTACGGCTTCGCCGGCCAGGTCGACGGCATCGTCGAGCGCATGGCCGCCGAGCTGGCCGACGACCCCGACGAGGTGACCGTCGTGGCGACCGGCGGCCACGCGGCGCTGGTGGTCGGCGAGTCGCGCTCGATCGACGTGCACGAGCCGTGGCTGACCCTCATCGGCTTGCGCCTGATTTATCACCGCAATACCGCTTAGAACGTGACAAGCGGCCCCCGCTCGGGACGGGGGCCGCCTGTCGGTCGTGGTGGCGCCGGCGAGGGTCACTCGTTCTCGGCGCTGTAGAGCTCGCTCCAGGGGCCGCACTTGGTGGCGAAGACGCCCTGCTCGGGAACCTGGCAGACCTTGGCCCGCAGAGTGAAGACGTCGTTCTCCTCGAAGTGGAACTTCTTGTAGCCGGGGAAGCCGCAGTACTTCTTGGCGTAGACCGTGGACCAGTCGCCGTCGGAGTCCTCGGCCTGGAACTTCACGTACGCGCACTTGCCGCCCTCGTCGTAGTCGCGGTCGTCCAGGTCGTACAGCCGGCCGGTGACGTGGACCTCGTTGGAGTCCTCCTCGTCCCACTCGACGCTGACGTGACCCTGGGCCTTGGCCAGGTGCTGCTTGGCGTACACCGGGCCCCAGTAGTCGGAGTAGTCGTCGAAGTCGGCGGTGGTGGCGCTGGCGGCCGAAGGAAGCGACAGGGCCACGGCGCTGGTGGCGGCGATGGCGAGGATGCCCGTCGCGATCTTCTTCATCATGATCTCTCCCGGAGCTCCCCTCGGGCCGGCTCCTTGCCGGCTCCCCCCGGAGCTCGTGAGTCATTGGTACAAAAGGGTCCTTGCAGCGCCCCTGCAGGGAACCGTCACGAGCGCTTGCAGTTCGCCGTATCCCCTACGCTTTGTTGTTGTGAGCGAGGAACTTCCAGAGCAGATGCGCATCCGGAGGGAAAAGCTCGACCGCCTCCGCAGCGAGGGCGTCGACCCTTACCCGGTGAACTTCCCACGCACGGCGACCAACGCCGAGGTCAAGGAGAAACACCAGGGCCTGGAGCCCGACACCGCCACCGGTGAGACGGTGGGGGTCGCGGGCCGCGTCATGCTCAACCGCGTGGGCGGCAAGCTCTGCTTCGCCACACTCCGCGACGGCGGCGCCGACCTGCAGGTCATGATCTCGCTCGACAAGGTCGGCGAGGAGTCGCTGGCGGCCTGGAAGCGCGACGTCGACCTGGGCGACCACGTCGGCGTGACCGGCGAGGTCATCACCTCGCGCCGCGGCGAGCTGTCGATCCTCGCCGACAGCTGGCAGATCACCGCCAAGTGCCTGCGCCCGCTGCCGGAGAAGCACGTCGGCCTCACCGACCCCGAGGCGCGGGTGCGCCAGCGCTACGTCGACCTCATCGTCAACGACGAGGCCAGGAAGATGGCGCGGGTGCGCAGCGCGACCGTGCGCGCGGTGCGCGACTTCTGGCACGAGGAGGGCTACCTCGAGGTCGAGACCCCGATGTTGCAGCCCATCCACGGCGGCGCGACGGCCCGGCCGTTCAAGACCCACATCAACGCCTACGACATGGAGCTCTACCTCCGCATCGCGATCGAGCTCTACCTCAAGCGGCTGGTGGTCGGCGGCGTCGAGAAGGTCTTCGAGATCAACCGCAACTTCCGCAACGAGGGCGCCGACTCCACGCACAACCCCGAGTTCACCATGCTCGAGGCCTACGGCACCTACCTCGACTACAACGACATCGCCGACCTGACGCAGCGCATGTACCAGAAGGCCGTCGTGGCCGCCCTGGACACCACCGTGGTCGTGCACGACGGCGTCGAGATCGACCTCGGCCTGGAGAAGTGGCCGCGGGTCCGGCTCTACGACCTGGTGTCCGACGCCGTGGGCGAGGAGATCACCACCGAGACCACCCTTGAGGAGCTGCGGAAGATCGCCGATCGCCGCGAGGTCCACTGGGACGCCAAGTGGGGGTCGGGCAAGCTGGTCCAGGAGCTGTTCGAGGCGCTGGTCGAGCACACGCTCGTGCAGCCGACGTTCGTCATGGACTACCCGCTGGAGACCTCGCCGCTGGCCCGTCTCCACCGCGACAACCCGCTGCTGACCGAGAAGTGGGACCTGATCGGGTTCGGCACCGAGCTCGGCACCGGCTACTCCGAGCTCAACGACCCGATCGACCAGCGCCACCGGCTGGTGGAGCAGTCGCTGCTGGCCGCGGGCGGCGACCTTGAGGCGATGCAGCTCGACGAGGACTTCCTGCAGGCCCTTGAGTACGCGATGCCGCCCACGGGTGGCATGGGCGCCGGCATCGACCGGATGATCATGGCCTTCACCGGCAAGAACATCCGCGAGACCATCCTGTTCCCGCTGGTCAAGCCCACCCACTGAGCCGCCGTCCGGCGCCCCGCGCAGGTGCGGGGCGCTGGTCCGGACGGTCAGGGCACCAGCACCAGCCGTCCGCGCAGGCCGCCCTCCGCCAGGCGGGCGTGGGCGTCGGCGGCCTTCTCCAGCGGGTACGTCCCGGCCACCCGTAGCGTCAGCCGTCCGGCCTCGACCAGGCGCACCAGCTCGGCGAGCTGCCGGGCGTCCGAGCGGAACAGCACGGTGGCCACGTCCGTGCCGCGCAGCGCCACCGGCGCGACCCCCGACGCGAGCGCCACGAACGCTCCGCCGTCCCGAACGGCGTCGAGCGCGGGCAGGCCGAGCACGGCCGCGTCCACCACGGCGTCCACACCGCCGGGCACCTGCGCCCGTACGGCCTCGGCCAGGTCCTCCTCGCGCGGGACGAACCATTCCGCTCCGAAGCCGCGTACCAGCTCCTCGTCCGCGGAGCCGGCGGCGGCCACCACCCTGACGCCGCGCACGGCGGCCAGCTCCACCAGGTAGCCTCCGACGGCCCCCGCCGCCCCCGTGACCAGCAGCGTGCCGCCCGGCCCTACGCCGGTCCGGTCGAGCGCCTGCCAGGCGGTGAGCCCGTTCAGCGGCAGCGTGGCCGCGTGGACGGGGCTCACGCCGCGCGGGGCGCGGGCCACCGCCGGGGCGTCCAGCACGACGTACTCGGCCTGCGCCTTGTACGGCAGCTCCAGCCGTGCGCAGAGCCCCACGACCTCCTCTCCCACGCTGAAGGAGGCCCCCGGGCCCACCTGGTCCACGGTCCCCGCGGCGTCGAAGCCGATCCCGTACGAGTCGAGCTTCCTGGCCAGCCCGTACGAGGCCAGGGCCCCGGACGCCACGGCCAGGTCGAAGGGGTTGACCCCGGCCGCGGCCACCTTGATCCGCACCTGGCCGGGCCCCGCCGTCGGCAGCGGCGCGGACACCAGCCGGGGAGCGCCGGAGCCGCCGATGAGTGCACGCATGTTCGTCATGCCGCGACCCTAGGAAGAGTTACTCTCTTTCAGTAAGTAGGCACCTGGAAGTGCGTAACCCACGGCGAGGAGTGAGACGGTGGCGACCACGACGGCGGCGCAGCGGCGTGACCAGGCGAGACTCGCCTTCGACGCCTACTTCGCCGAATGCCCTTCCCGTAAGCTGCTCGACCGGCTCAGCGACAAATGGGTCACGCTGGTGCTCAGCTCGCTGGCCTCCGGCGAGCGTCGCTACAGCGACCTGGCCCGGCACATCGCGGGGGTCAGCCAGAAGATGCTCACCCAGACCCTGCGCGGCCTGGAGCGCGACGGCCTGGTGGCGCGCCGGATCACGCCGCAGGTGCCGGTGCGCGTCGACTACGCGCTCACCCCGCTGGGCCAGAGCCTGATGCCGCTGGTCACCGCCATCAAGGCGTGGGCCGAGGAGCACATCGAGGACGTCGAGGCCGCCAGGGAACGCTACGACGCTACCGCCTGAGCCGCACCGGCAGCCGGGCCAGCCCGCGCAGCACCACGTTCTCCTTGTACGGCGGCTCCGGATCGGCGGCCTCCATCTTCGGCGCCGCCGCGGCCAGCGCCGACAGCGCGATCTCGCCCTCCATCCTGGCCAGCGTCGCGCCCAGGCAGAAGTGCAGGCCGAGCCCGAAGGCCAGGTGGCGGCCGGGCTCGCGGCCGGGGTCGAACCGGTCGGGATCGGCGAACGCGGCGGGATCGCGATTGGCCGCGCCGATCGGCACGAGCACGGCCGAGCCCGCGGGCACCGGCGTCCCGCCCAGTTCCCGGTCCTCCAGCGCGATCCTGGAGGTGAGCTGGACCGGCGGATCGAAGCGCAGCACCTCCTCCACGACCTCCCTCGGGCGCTCGGCGGCGCGGTGCAGCAGGTCGTGCCGCAGCAGGTTCAGCACGCCGTTCGCGATGAGGTTGACGGTGGTCTCGTGGCCGGCCACGAGCAGCAGCACACAGGTCGCCAGCAACTCGGCCTCGGTGAGCTCCTCGACGTGTGCGAGTGCGCTCAGGAGGTCCTCGCCGGGACGCTCGCGCCGCCGTGCGATCAGGTGGCGGAAGTAGTCGCGGAACTCGTTCCTGGAACGCTCCGTTTCCGACATGAGGGCGTCTGTCAGCATCGGGTCAAGTCCGCGGGCAAGGGCCTCGCTCCATCCGCGGAAGCGGTCGTGGTCCTCCGGCGGCACCCCGAGCATCTCGCTGATCACCATCACCGGCAGCGGGTACGCGAAGCCGGAAATCAGCTCCGCCTCCTCCGGCAGCCGCCCGATCAGGTCGGCGGTGATCGCCTCGATCCGCGGCCTGAGGCGGGCCACCATGCGCGGCGTGAACGCGCGGCTGACCAGAGCACGCAACCGGGTGTGATCGGGGGGATCCATGAGCAGGAATGACCTGCCGGGCTGACCTGCCTCTTCCTGCGCGGGCGGGGACGTTCCGTGACCGAACCCGGGGTCGCGCAGCACGGCCGCGCACAACTCGTACGTGGTCGCGACGAGCAGCCCGCCGCGCGTTCTGAAGATCGGCCCGGCGGCTCGCAGCTCGCGATATCGGACGTACGGATCGCGCACAAATTGCGGATCCGAGGGATCAAAACCCAGCACGTCGGTGGCGCTCATCGGAGGTGGAACCGGGCCGCCGAATTGATCATTTGGACCGTTCATAGCGGACCACGGCGTGCCAACATATGCGGAGTACGTCACATATAAGTGATCATGTCAATAGCACTGGTCAAGGGCGCCGATTGTGGCGCTTGACGACCTTTCCGCGATGCGTTTACCTTCACCGAGACGAGCGGCTTTGCTTCGCCTGAAAGGTCCGAGTTCTGCTGTTTGGGGGAGGGCTCCCGGTGGATGTGCTCACAGAAGGCGTTGAGCTGAGCCACGCGGATTTGGCGTTACTGGCCGAGCTGGCCAGGGGAGTGACGGTCGATCGGGTCGGCAGGCGGCTGGATATCAGCGGACGGACCGTACGGCGCAGGCTGAGGGGCATCTGCGACCGCATCGGCGTGGCCACGGCGATCGAGGCCGTGGCATGGGCGGCGCGCCGTCAGCTCATCTAGCGGCGCTCATCAGGTGGCGCTCATCATCCAGTGACGCCGGGCGAACCGGCGCTGGGCGAAGCGGCGCGCGGATCAGTCCGCGATGCGCACGCCGCCGGCGAACGGCCGCCCGCCGATCGGGGCGACCCGCACGACGTCACCCGTCCGCGGAGCGTGGACCATCATGCCGCCGCCGATGTAGATGCCGACGTGGTGCAGGTCGCTGTAGAAGAACACCAGGTCGCCGGGGCGCAGCTGGTCGCGGCTGACCTGCCTGCCGGCCGTCCACTGGTCGCCGGTGTAGTGGGGGAGCGAGATGCCCACGCGCTGGTAGGCGGCCATCACCAGCCCGGAGCAGTCGTAGGAGCGCGGCCCTTCGGCGCCCCACACGTACGGCTTGAGCTGCTGGGTGAGGGCCCACTTGACGGCCTGGGCGGCCTTGCCGTCGCCGATGACCGGCAGGTTGACGCGCACGGCCCGGGTGCCGGGACGGCCGGCCTCGCCGACGGCCCGCCGGTAGAGGTTGCTCTCGACCTTGGTGACCAGCTTGGTGATCTTCGAGCGCCTGCTCTCCAGGTCGGTGACGAGCTTCTGGACCTCGGCGATGCGGGTCTTGGCGCCGGCCCTGGCCCGCTCGGCGGCCTCCATGGCCCTGGCGAGCTGGTTGACCTCCTCGCCCTGCTGCTGTTCGAGCGCGTACGTGGTCGCGGCTCGGTCGAGGAAGGTCTCGGGGTCGCCGGACTGGGCGAAGGCCAGGGCCTTGTCCAGGCCGCCGGTGATGTAGGCGTTCTGGGCGAGCAGCGAGGCCCTGGCGCGCTTGGCGGCCAGATCGGACTCGCTGGTGGCCAGGATCTTCTGGGCGGAGTCGTTGGCCTTCTGGGCGGCCTTCAGCCGTTCGCGCTGCTCGTTGTACTGCTCGGCCAGCGTCTCGATCTCTTCGTGCAGCTTCTCCACCTGGTCGGAGAGCTCCGAGAGCGACGGCTTCGGGTCGGCGGCGGCGGAGCCGACGGGGACGGCGAACAGCATCGCGGCGACGGTGACGCCGATGACGCCGAGGCGGCGTGCGCGCCTGGCCTGCTCCTGGGGGCGGGCGTGCCTGCCCCCGGACTTCCCCGAGCGGTCGAACGTCCGCTTCACCAACCGAGCTCCTCTCATCGACGCCGGCCGGGTTAGCTGACGGGTTCGGGCCGGAGCAGCCCTACCGAGATGGTCGGATTCACCCCAAGTGGCGGCGCCAGGTGCTCGCCGCCGTTGGTTCCCCGGCTTCCCTTGCGGGAATTGGGCGTGTCTTTCCGCGCGCATTACGCGGAGAACATCGTCGCTGGACACTAATGCACTCCGGGTTCACGCTCAACCGGAACTGCCGAGTCTGTAGAGGTTTCACAACTGAAGGGTCACAAGGTGATCTCGTGGGTAGCCGTACGGAAGCAGGCTTCTGCACCTTTTGTCCAGCATTCGGGGTGCTGAGGTCTGGAGGAAAGCTCCAAGTCGGCCCGTGTTCACCTGACCACGGGATGTGATGAGATGCCCGAGACGTGGGATTTAGGGCCGAGCCGTAATGAGATCTGTACCCTGGAGAGCCATGGAGCAGGTGGCCGAAGTGGCAGTCCCCGAGACCGCGGTCGTGGTCAGGCGTGCGCGCACGCCCGACGTGCGTGCGATCAGGCGTCTCGTGGACACCTACGCGGGCGCGGGGCCGCGGCTCCTGGAGAAGGCCACGGTCACGCTGTACGAGGACGTCCAGGAGTTCTGGGTGGCCGAGCGGGGCGGGGAGGTCGTCGGCTGCGGCGCGCTCCACGTGCTCTGGGAGGACCTCGCCGAGGTCCGTACGGTGGCCGTCGATCCCGCGTGCCGGGGGCTGGGTGTGGGGCGGCGGATCGTCTCGGCACTCGTCCGGCAGGCGAAGGATCTGGGGCTGCGGCGTGTATTCTGTCTGACTTTTGAGGTCGACTTCTTCGCGAGGCACGGTTTCCGCCCCATCCAGGGCACACCGGTCTCACCCGAGGTCTACGCCGAGTTGCTGGCCTCGTACGACGAGGGTGTGGCGGAGTTCCTTGATCTGGAACACGTCAAACCGAACACCCTTGGCAACACCCGCATGCTGCTGCATCTGACATCGGGTGACGCGGACCTTGACCACTTGGAAAGGTGATTGTTGATACCTATGTCGATACGTTGGGCAGCACAGGCATGTGTCCTGACACGTGCCACATGCGCACTCGAAGCGAGGTGACACGGTGAGCACCGGACAGCCGCCGTACCCACAGGACGATTCCGGCGAGAACCCCGAGTACGGTCAGCACCACGGCCGTCGGCCCGGTGAGCCCGACCCGGACGTGACTGTGGTCGGCTACCGGGCGGACGATGCCTTCGGCCAGCCCCCATACGGTCAGCAGCAGCAACAGGGCTATGGCCAGCAACAGCAGTACGGCCAGCAACAGCAGCAGTACGGCCAGCAGCAGGGCTACGGCCAGCAGCCCCAGTACGGCCAGCAGGCCGCCCCGGGTCAGCAGGGCTACGGCCAGCAGCAGGGCTACGGCCAGCAGCCGCAGTCCTCCGGCCAGCAGTACACGCAGCCCGGCTACGGCCAGGAGGCCCAGTACGGCCAGCAGGCCGCCTCGGGTCAGCAGGGTTACGGCCAGCAGCCGCAGTCCTCCGGCCAGCAGTACACGCAGCCCGGCTACGGCCAGGAAGCCCAGTACGGCCAGCAGGGCTACGGCCAGCAGCCCGCCTCCGGCCAGCAGTACGCCCAGCCCGGCTACGGCCAGCAGGCCGCCTCCGGTCAGCAGGGCTACGGTCAGGAGGGCCAGTACGGCCAGCAGGCCGCCTCGGGCCAGCAGGGCTACGGCCAGCAGCAGGGCTACGGCCAGCAGCCGCAGTCCCTACCCGACTACAGCCAGCAGCAGGGCTACGGCCAGGACGCCCAGTACGGCCAGCAGGCCGCCTCGGGTCAGCAGGGTTACGGCCAGCAGCCGCAGTCCTCGGGCCAGCAGTACGCCCAGCCCGGCTACGGCCAGCAGGCCGCCGCGGGGCAGCAGGGTTACGGCCAGGAGGCCCAGTACGGCCAGCAGGGCTACGGCCAGCAGCCGCAGTCCGACTACGGGCAGCAGCAGAGCTACGGCCAGGACGCCCAGTACGGCCAGCAGGGCGGCTACGCCCAGCAGCAGTACGGCGACCAGCAACAGGGTTACGGCCAGCAGTACGGCGACCAGCAGCAGTACGGCCAGGCATACGGCCAGCAGCAGCAGTCGCAGCCCTACGGCCAGCCCGGCTACGGCCAGCCCTACGGTCAGCCCGTCGGCGTGCAGCCTCCGGGCGCTCCGGCCCCCCTGGCGGAGTGGTGGCAGCGTCTGGTCGCGAGGATCGTCGACGGCGTCATCCTCGGCGTCGTGAACTTCGTGGTCAGCCTCATCCTGGGCCTGCTCGCGGTCGGTTACGACTCGGCGACCGGCCTGACCTCCGGCGTCCTGTCCGCCTTCGTCATCGGCGTCCTGTCGGCGATCGTGACGACCGCCGTCTGGGTGTGCTACGAGTTCTTCCTGACGAAGATGAACGGCCAGACGGTCGGCAAGATGGTCATGGGGATCAAGGTCGTGCCCGTGGGCCAGGCCCTTCCTCCGGGCGGGCTCGCGTCCGACCTGGCGATCAAGCGCGCCGGCGTCACCTGGGGCGGCTACATCCTGAGCTGGATCCCGTTCCTCGGCCCGCTGCTCGCCTGGGCGTGCGTCGCGGTCAACGGCGCCTCGCAGCTGTGGGACAAGCCGCTGCAGCAGACGTTCGCGGACAAGTTCGCGGGCACGGTGGTCGTGAAGATCAAGTAATCCCGCGTCAGCGTAAAACAGGGGCCGGCTTCCCGCCGGCCTCTGTTTTGTGTGTGCGGGGCGTACCAAAATGGGGGGTACGACCGCCGACCGCGTGAGGTGGGATATGGCCGGGACACCGTCGTGGCCGGGCGCCGTGCCCGCGGAATGGTGGGAACGCCTCGCCGCCCGCTTCATTGAGGCGCTGGTCTTCGGGGTCTTCTATTACATTCTGTTCATCGCGCTGTGGGGCGCCTTCCGGACTGTCGGGATGGTCGAGGCGTTCGGCGGACGGCTCCCTGGGCTCTTGGCCTGGTTCCTGGGCGGCCTGTGTTATACGGCCTATGACTGGCGGGCCCATTGCCTGCGCCGGCGGACGTTCGGCCAGGCGATCATGAAGATTCGCCTGGCGCCGGACGACCTTCCGCGTGGCGCCCTGCTGAAACGGGCCCTGGTCTATCCCGGGCCTGTCATGCTGATGGGCATTCCGGTGGTCAATCTGCTGGCCGGAATGCTGCTGTTCGGCGTCGGGCTGCTCATCCTGATCGACAAGCCGTTGGAGCGCGGGCCGCATGACAGGCTGGCCGGAACGCGGGTGGTAAAAGATCTTCGTTGAGGCGTCCACACCTGGGAAGATGCCTTTTCGCAAAATTTTCCCTTGATCCGGTAAGGAGCCTGGAGAGACTGGCATTAGGCTATGGGACGTCCGGGTTGCCGGATGTCGGTGCCCCTGCTCCCTGAGGGCGACTGTGTGTGGCTATGGTCGGTTCCGGGTGAGTTGTCACCTAGGCGTCATGAGCGTCCGGCGTGCTCCCGCAGGTCCCGCAGGTCGCGCCGGGATGCGTATTTAGCGCCCCCGAAACCCTGCTAGCCCTGGAGGCGAGGACGAATGGAAGCCGTAACAGACGTATTGTCAGCGCTCATCCCCCCGGTCGTGGTCGGCGGCGCCTTCATCTTTGGCGCGGTGAAGTTGCTGCGATCGGAGGGCGCCGGACGACGGGCAAACCACCAGGATCAGGCCGAGAACCAGAACTGATCTGCCAGTCAGCCGAATCCCCGTAGCGCTGAATTGTCTCCGCGCCTTTCCGGGTATATGTTTGGGCGAGCGAATGAAACAATGCTCCGGGAAAGGATTGCGTAGATGGCCAAGCAGATCCAGGAGATTCTCATCGATGACCTCGATGGGGGCGAGGCCAATGAGACGGTCAGCTTCGCTATTGACGGCTCCTCCTATGAGATTGACCTCAGCGACGTTAACGCCAAGAAGCTGAGGGACGCACTCACGCCTTTCGTGCAGCACGCCCGCAGGGCAGGAGCCGTGTCCGCCCGTCGCCGTGGTCGCGGCGGCAACCGTGCGATGAGCCGCGAGAAGAGCTCGGAGATCCGGCAGTGGGCCAAGGCTCACGGCCTGCCGGTCAGCGAGCGCGGCAGGATCGCCTCCACCGTCGTGGAGAAGTACGAAGCGGCTCACTGAGCCTCGTCGAGAGAGCCATCTCCTGACCATGCGCTTATGCCGTTCGCCTAGGACCCCGGCGAGCGCCATAAGCGCATGATCGTTTTTGTGGGGAGTTCGTGAATCCCCGGACCACTTGTTGATCTTCTAATTCGCCCAAATGTGGGCGTATTGCTCGCTCGTGTCGCCGGACAAGGCGGCCGCGCGTGAGTGGAACGTGCCGGGCTTTGCGGCCGGCGTCCGTGTCAATTCCCGGGCGCCGCCGGGCTCGCCGCGTGTTCGCCGCCGTGTTCGCCGCACTGTTCGTCACCGTGTTCGTCACCCGCGGCCGGAACGGGCCAATGCCGTCACCCGCCGCAATGTTCCCCTTCCCGGCTCCCGCGGCGTACGCGCAAAGCGGTGACGCTCCGCCGCACAATCGGGCAGCCGGTGCTTCCGGAAGCGCCGTCGCGAGCCCTGTTCCGGTACCGGGTACTTCCGTCTTCTTGCGGCCTTGTGCGGGGTTCTCAGGGCTTGTCGGTGCTTGTTCGAGCCTCTCTTCGGGCCTCTCTTCAGGCTTCTCGGTGGGGCGGGCCATGGATGACCGGCAAAACGTCGGCCTGCGGCTGGTGGGGCACGATGGAAAACCGGCGGCCTCTCCCGTGTGCCGCGCATTGTCCCGTCGCGGGACCCTCGTGCGCACCGTCGACCGGTAACCCGGCTGACCCGATGGGGAATACGTGTGACGTGCGTTGCGTGCCGAGTTGTGCTCAGGGCGTAGCGCCCGCGCTTGGACGCGGTTTGGAGCAGCACATACGATGATTACGTAACAGATACGGGCGCGGGCATCGGAGATGCGTGGCCGGCGGGCACCCCAAGGCCGGCTTCGCCCCGGCGTCCGACGGCCGATCCGTGTTGGTCCGCCCTGGGCCGCGGGCGTCGAATTCCAGGCGCTTCCGGGAAGCGCCTAAACATCGTTCGCTTGCGGCGTATCGGGAACACGTCACCCCCGAACAGTAGTTGGATAGAGGGTGAACGCCCTGCTCTCGGGGAACGTCTCTGCTATAGAGCGTGTCAGCGGCAGTGGGCACGGTTCGCCGAGCCAGGGCTAGCATGCGGGATGACGGGACCGGATTTACCGGCCTGACTGACCGCTCTGTGAGGAGCGACGAGATGTTCGAGAGGTTCACCGACCGAGCGAGGCGTGTTGTCGTCTTGGCCCAAGAAGAGGCCAGGATGCTCAACCACAACTACATCGGCACTGAGCACATTCTTCTTGGTTTGATCCATGAAGGTGAGGGCGTAGCCGCCAAGGCTCTGGAGAGCCTCGGCATCAGCCTTGAGGGTGTGCGCCAGCAGGTCGAGGAGATCATCGGCCAGGGCCAGTCGGCTCCGTCGGGGCACATTCCGTTCACCCCGCGGGCCAAGAAGGTCCTCGAGCTGTCGCTCCGTGAGGCTTTGCAGCTGGGTCACAACTACATCGGCACCGAGCACATCCTGCTCGGGCTCATCCGCGAGGGTGAGGGTGTGGCCGCCCAGGTGCTGGTCAAGCTTGGAGCTGATCTCAACCGTGTCCGGCAGCAGGTCATCCAGTTGCTCCACGGTTACCAGGGCAAGGAGCCGGCCGCCGCGGGCGGTCCCCAGGAGTCGGCGCCGTCCACGTCCCTGGTGCTCGACCAGTTCGGCCGCAACCTGACCCAGGCGGCCCGTGAGGGCAAGCTCGACCCGGTCATCGGCCGTGAGAAGGAGATCGAGCGGGTCATGCAGGTCCTCTCCCGGAGGACCAAGAACAACCCGGTGCTGATCGGCGAGCCCGGCGTCGGCAAGACCGCCGTCGTCGAGGGCCTGTCGCAGAAGATCGTCAGGGGCGAGGTGCCCGAGACGCTGAAGGACAAGCAGCTCTACACGCTTGACCTCGGCGCCCTGGTCGCCGGCTCCCGCTACCGCGGTGACTTCGAAGAGCGCCTGAAGAAGGTGCTCAAGGAGATCCGCACGCGCGGCGACATCATCCTGTTCATCGACGAGCTGCACACGCTCGTCGGCGCGGGCGCCGCCGAGGGCGCGATCGACGCCGCCAGCATCCTCAAGCCGATGCTGGCCCGTGGCGAGCTGCAGACGATCGGCGCCACCACCCTCGACGAGTACCGCAAGTACCTCGAGAAGGACGCCGCGCTGGAGCGCCGCTTCCAGCCGATCCAGGTGGCCGAGCCCTCTCTCAGCCACACGATCGAGATCCTCAAGGGTCTGCGCGACCGCTACGAGGCCCACCACCGCGTCTCCATCACCGACGACGCCCTGGTGGCCGCCGCGCAGCTGGCCGACCGCTACATCAGCGACCGCTACCTGCCCGACAAGGCGATCGACCTCATCGACGAGGCCGGTTCCCGGATGCGCATCCGCCGGATGACCGCTCCGCCGGACCTGCGCGAGTACGACGAGAAGATCGCCAACGTCCGCCGCGACAAGGAGTCCGCGATCGACGCGCAGGACTTCGAGAAGGCCGCTGCGCTGCGCGACCAGGAGAAGCAGCTCCAGCTCAAGCGCGAGCGGCGGGAGAAGGAGTGGAAGGCCGGCGACATGGACGTCGTGGCCGAGGTCACCCAGGAGCTCATCGCCGAGGTCCTGGCGACCGCCACCGGCATCCCGGTCTTCAAGCTGACCGAGGAGGAGTCCCAGCGCCTGCTCCGCATGGAGGACGAGCTCCACAAGCGGATCATCGGCCAGGACGACGCCATCAAGGGTCTGTCGCGGTCCATCCGGCGTACCCGCGCCGGTCTGAAGGACCCGCGCCGTCCCGGTGGCTCGTTCATCTTCGCGGGCCCGTCCGGTGTCGGTAAGACCGAGCTGTCCAAGGCTCTGGCGGAGTTCCTCTTCGGCGACGAAGACGCTCTGATCAGCCTGGACATGTCGGAGTTCATGGAGAAGCACACCGTCTCCAGGCTGTTCGGCTCGCCTCCCGGCTACGTCGGCTACGAGGAGGGCGGTCAGCTCACCGAGAAGGTGCGGCGCAAGCCGTTCTCCGTGGTCCTGTTCGACGAGATCGAGAAGGCCCACCCCGACATCTTCAACTCGCTGCTGCAGATCCTGGAAGACGGTCGCCTGACCGACGCCCAGGGCCGCGTGGTCGACTTCAAGAACACGGTCATCATCATGACCACCAACCTCGGCACCCGTGACATCTCCAAGGGCATCGGGGTCGGGTTCGCGAAGTCCAACGACACCGAGTCCAACTACGAGCGGATGAAGGCGAAGGTCCAGGAGGAGCTCAAGCAGCACTTCCGGCCCGAGTTCCTCAACCGTGTCGACGACATCGTGGTCTTCCACCAGCTGACGCCGAACGAGATCATCAAGATCGTCGATCTGATGCTCGCCCAGGTCGACGCCAGGCTGAAGGACCGCGACATGGGTCTCGAGGTCTCGCCGGAGGCCAAGCAGCTGCTCGCCGACCGCGGTTACGACCCGGTCATGGGCGCCCGGCCGCTGCGCCGTACGATCCAGCGCGAGCTGGAGGACTCCCTGTCCGAGAAGATCCTCTACGGCGAGCTCCGTCCGGGGCAGGTCGTGAAGGTGACGATCGAGGGCGAAGGCGACAACGCCACGTTCGTCTTCAAGGGCGAGTCCGCCTCGACGGTCCCGGACTCGGCGGCGGCGATCGCCGCGCCGATCCAGCACTGACCGACCACCACCGAAAACCCCCGCCCCGGCGGGGGTTTTCGCGTTCCATCCCCCGACGCCCGACGCCCGACGCCCGACGCCCGACGCCCGACGCCCGACGCCCGGCCCCCGACGCCCGACCCCTGGCCCCCGGCGTCCGGCCCCCGGCCCCCGACGCCCGACCCCTGGCCCCCGGCGTCCGGCCCCCGGCCCCCGACGTCCGGCCCCCGGCGTCCGGCCCCCGGCGTCCCGGTCGACGGCCGATCCCCGATCCCCGATCCCCGATCGCCGTCCACTGACCGCCGGCCCCGACCGCCAGCCCCCGGCCCCCGGCTCCCGGCCCCCGGCGCCCGACGGCCGACCGCCGATCGTTGACCCCTGACCCCTGACCCCTGACCCCTGACCCCTGACCCCTGACCGCGGATCGCCGACCGCCGACCCGGCGCCCGGCGCCCGGCGCCCGGCCGCCGGCTAGCGACCAGCGACCGCCGATCGCCGGTCCCGACCACTGCCCCTCGTCCACTGACCGCCGATCGCCGGCCCTCGGTCCCCGGCCCTCGGCCCCCGATGGCCGACGCCCGGCGCCCGATCGCCGACTACCGACCAGCGACCGCCGATCACCGGCGCCCGACCACTGACCGTCGATCGCCGACGCCCGGCCCCGGTCTCCGACCGGGCGCAGCGCCGCACGTCTTCGGGGCGCCAGCATTCTGCGGCGTCCTTCTCTGGGCGCTGGTTCTCTGCGGCGCCGTTGTTGGCTCCGGTTTACGGCGGGCCCGGTGGGCCCCGGCGCTGTACGCGGCTGAGGGCCCTGCAACGGCGGGAACTGAGGCCGTACGTGGCTGGTTCCGGTGCGCGGCGCGTGTCCCTGGTTCGGGGCACGTTCGGACGTCGATGAGGGGGCTGGGTGGGTTGTTGCTTAATTGTTGGATGGGTGGGTACGCCGCCACCGGTAGTAGTACTACACTGCGTAGAGCATCGCCAAGTCTCATCCAAGTGATCCGCAAGAGCGTGTTCCTAGAGTCGGAGCTGCTCCCTGGGGAGTAGTAAGGAATCGACTCAGGGCGGACGCGTGCGTCACCCGGAAGCAGGCATGCTCACACAGGGTTCGCGCGTCTGAGGCGGGCGACGGGAACACTCAAGCAAGCCGTGGAGGAACCGATGCGCCTGCGTCACAACGACGGAACGCTCGTTCACCTCGCCTACAACGCAGGTATCCACCCTGCCGAGGACCTGGAGAACCTGATCGCGCACCTGACCCGCTACGCGGTGCCGGTGCGCAAGAGGCTGGGTGTGGAGCGGATGGGCATCGGGCTGTGGTTGTCGCCCGGCGTCGCCGACCACCTCACGGCCGACCGCATCGAGCTCGTACGGCTGCGCCGCTCCCTGGAGGAGCGCGGCCTGGAGGTCGTCAGCCTCAACGGCACCGGCGGACGCAACCAGGAGGTCCCCGGCCCCGACTGGGCCAAGCCCGAGCGCTACCGCTACACCATGGCGCTGGCCAAGATCCTGGCCTTCCTGCTGCCCGACGACGTACGGTTCGGCAGCATCTCGACGATCCCGATCGGCTGGCGCCGCGACTGGCCCGCCGACCTGCACGCCATCGCCACGCGCCGCCTGGAGCGGCTGGCCCGCGAGCTTCGCGGCATCTACAGCGTGACCGGGAAGACCATCAGGGTCGGCTTCGAGCCGTGGCCGGGGTGCGTCCTGGAGACGACCGAGCAGGCGCTGGAACGCGTGGGCGGCATCGACTCCGAGCACCTGGGCGTGTGCCTGGACGCCTGTCACCTCGCCTGCGGGGCCGAGGAGCCCGGCGCGGCGCTGAAGGGCCTGGCGGAGGCCGGTGCGCCCGTCGTCAAGCTGGGGCACGTGCACAACCACACGGGCGAGACGCCGAGCACCGGCGCGGTGCTGCACGACACGCTGACCGCGATGTTGTCCGGCGCGGTCAGCGGGAGCGCGCACATCGAGGTCGAGACGCACAACCTGTTCGTGCCGGGGCGCGCGAAGGGGCCGGGCGCGCTGGTGTCGCTGCTGGCCGAGGAACTGGCCTGGGCCCGTACGAACCTGACCAGCCTCGGCCTGCAGCTGGCCGCCTGATCAAGAGGCCGGGGCCGGTGGAGCCTGCGCGCCGGTTCCGGCTCGGCTGATCCACTCAGAGGCCGGCGCGCCGGTTCCGGCTCGGCCGATCCACTCAGAGGCCGGCGCGCCGGTTCCGGCTCGGCTGATCCACTCAGAGGCCGGCGAACCAGCCTGGCGTGTCCAGCCGCCACATGTTCGCCGGCGTCATCCTGCGCAGGTCCGACTCCAGGGCCCGCAGGCGGTCCTCGCCCAGCTCCGCGGCCCATCGGGCGCGCAGCTCGTCGAAGATGCGGGCCGAGCGGTCGAGCGCGTCGACGCCGCGGGGCGTGAGGCGCACGATCTTGCGCCGGGTGTCGAAGTCGTCCCTGGTGCGCTCGACGTAGCCGGCGCGTTCGAGGGTCTCGATCGTCTTGCCCGCGGCCTGCTTCGACACGCCCAGGGTACGGCCCAGGTCGACGGCGGTCGTGCCGCGCGTGCCGATCGCCTGCATGACGAACCCGTGGTTCGGACGGAGTTCCGGATGGCCCTGGCGGGCCAGCTCGGCGTGCAGCTCGTCGATGAGCGTGCGGAAGGCCAGCAGAAGTCGTAGAGGCAGTTCGAAGCCTGGGGTGTCGCTTGACAAGATAGACAACCTGGTTAACTATATAGACAACGTAGTTGCCTATCTTAAGGGGTCAGAGCGTGTCTGTCATTCGTGCCGCGGATTCCCGGCGTTCCGAGACGCAGAGCGGGGTCATGACCACCTTCGCCTCGCCGACGCAGGGCGGTGCCTCGTGCGCGCTCTGGCGGGTCGACGCGAAGCCGGGTGTGGCGGGGCCCCAGCACGACATCGACACCGAGCAGGTGTGGAGCTGGCTCGCGGGCGGTGCCACCGTCGAGCTGGGCGATGAACGGTTCGCGGTGGGCGCGGGTGACACCGTCGTCATGCCCGCTCATGTCCTGCGCAGGGTGGTGGCCGACGAGCACGCCGGCTTCACGGCCGTCGTCACCGCCGCCGGCGGCGCCAGGGCCCTCATGCCCGACGGCACCGACGTCGGCACGCCGCCGTGGATCGCGTGATCGTCATCAGGAACGGGCGCGGCGCGGGGCTGTGCCCAGCCGAGAAGAAGGAGTTCGTGTGATGCCTGTCGTCATGTCCGCCGACGCCCGTGAAGTCCGTACGCCCAACGCCTTGATGACCACGCTCGCCTCGCCCACCCAGGGCGGGGCCGGGCAGGTCATGTGGCGGGTGGACGCCAACCCCGGCATGGAGGGCCCGGTGCACGCCGCCGACCGCGAGCTGGTGTGGACCTGGCTGGCCGGCGGCGCGGTCGTCGAGCTGGGCGGCGAGCGGTTCGAGGTCGGGGCGGGCGACACCATGGTCCTGCCGGCCGACGTGAGCCGGCAGATGTTCGCCGACCCCGAGCACGGGTTCGTCTCGATCGTGGTCGCGCCGCCGGGCGTGGAGGTCTACAACCCCGGCGGCGAGTCCGCGCCCGACGCCTGCGACCTCGCCCCGAAGGGCACGGACCGCACCGTGCCCCCGTGGATGGCCTAGCGGGCGCTCAGGAGTGCGGCAGCCGGTACGTGCCGTCGTCGAGCACCTCGGCCAGGCCGTCGGCGACCAGGCCGTCGAGGGCGCGTTCGCGCTGGGTCGCGTCGTCCCACACCACGTCGAGGGCCGCCTTCGGCACCGGGCCGTGGGCCGCGCGGAGCACCGCGAGCAGGCGGCCGCGGCACTGGCGGTCGGTGCCGGCGTACGTCTGGCCCTTGCGGGCGGGACCGGTGTGGGGTGGTTTGCCGGCCAATCGCCACGCGCACAGGTCGGCGATCGGGCAGTCGGCGCAGCGCGGCGCGCGGGCCGTGCAGACCAGCGC
Organism: Nonomuraea sp. NPDC001684; assembly: GCF_053596515.1. Classification (NCBI taxonomy): domain Bacteria; kingdom Bacillati; phylum Actinomycetota; class Actinomycetes; order Streptosporangiales; family Streptosporangiaceae; genus Nonomuraea; species Nonomuraea sp. NPDC001684. The sequence continues at coordinate 48,437 of NZ_JBSFGJ010000005.1, read as the reverse complement.
GCCCAGCTCCATCACGGCCACGCCCCAGCGGGCCGCGCCCAGCTCCGGCAGCAGCGCCTCGGCCAGCCGCCGCTCGGCCGCCGAGGTGGCCGTGGGCGGGTACTCCTCGGCCCGTACGGCCCGCGCGAACACCCGCCGCACGTTGGTGTCCAGGACGGCGTGCCGGCCGCCGTACGCGAAGCTGGCGACCGCGGCGGCGGTGTACTCCCCGATGCCCGGCAGGGCCAGCAGCGTCGCGTGGTCGGCGGGCACCTCGCCGCCGTGCTCGTCGGCGATGGCGCGGGCGCAGGCGTGCAGGCGCAGCGCCCGGCGCGGATAACCGAGCCGGCCCCACTGCCGTACGGCCTCGCCCGGCGGCTCGGCGGCCAGCGACTTGGGCGTGGGCCAGCGGGCCATCCACTCCAGCCACACCGGCAGGACGCGGACGACCGGGGTCTGCTGCAGCATGATCTCGCTGACCAGCACTCCCCACGGGGTCGCGTCGTCGGCGCGCCAGGGGAGGTCTCGGGCGTTGTCCTCGTACCACTCCAGAACGGGGGCGTGCAGGAGGTTCGGCTCAACCACGCGGTCAAGCGTATTCGTAGACGGGCTCGTTCGGCGTGTCGTCACTGTTGGTAGCCGATCAATTACCATGCTGTGCCTATGGATCCGGATTCGATGGGTGGCGACGGCGGTGACGTCTACTGGCGGCGTCGCATGAGCGTGCTGGTGGCCGTGCTCGTCGTGGTGGCCGTGGTGGCGTGGGCGTGCTCCAGCGGGGGCTCCGGGCCGGAACGCTCGTCCAGCGCGCAGAGCTCACCGAGCGCGACGCCGGCCACCGATCCGCTGCTCGCGGGCCTGCGCACGCTCGCCATGGGGACGGCCAGCCCGTCGCCCACCCCCGCGCCCAAGGAGAGCCCGGCCGTCAAGCCGAGGCGGCCGGGGGAGCCGTGCCCGCAGGACAGCCTGGTGCTGAGCCTCCAGGGCGGCAAGGAGCCGATCTACACCGGCGCGTCGCGTCCGACCTTCATCGTCACGCTGGTCAACACCGGGCCGGTGATGTGCACGGCCGACGTCGGGCCGCGGGCCATGGAGATCCGCATCACCTCGGGCGCCGACCGCATCTGGTCCACCGCCGACTGCGTCAGCGGGGTGGGCACCGAGGTCAGGGAGCTGCAGCGCGGGATCCCGTACGTGCGCACCCTGGAGTGGGACCGGCGCCGGTCGAGCACCGACTGCCGCTCGTCCCCGGCCTCCGCCCTGCCCGGCACGTACGTGGCCACCGCCCGCATGGGCGCGCTCCGCAGCGGCAAGGGCGTCTTCCACCTGCGGTGAGCGGCCGGCCTCAGACGTAACGTTCGAGGATCGACGACTCCGCCAGGCGGGACAGGCCCTCGCGGACGCTGCGGGCGCGCGACTCCCCGACGCCGCCCACCTCCTGCAGGTCGTCGATGCTGGCGGCCAGCAGCTTCTGCAGGCCGCCGAAGTGGTTGACCAGCCGGTCGACCACCGTGGCGGGCAGCCGGGGCACCTTGGCCAGCAGCCGGAAGCCGCGCGGGCTCACCGGGCTGTCGAGCCGCTCGGCGCCGCCGTGGCCCAGCACGTGCGCCACGGCCGACAGGTCGAGCAGCTCGGCGCCCGACAGGTGGTCGAGGTCGTGCAGGGCCTCGACCAGGCGCTTCTGGCGGCGGCTCGCGGGGGCCGGCAGGTAGTCGCGCACGACCAGCTCGCGCTCGGAGTCGACGCCCGCCACCAGCTCGTCGAGCTGCAGCGACAGCAGACGGCCGTCGGTGCCGAGCTCGACCACGTAGCCCTTGATCTCGTCGGAGATGCGCCGGACCATCTCCAGGCGCTGGGCCACCGCCGACACGTCGCGCACGGTGACGAGGTCTTCGATCTCCAGCGCCGACAGGGTGCCGGAGACCTCGTCGAGCCGGTGCTTGTAGCGCTCAAGGGTGGCCAGGGCCTGGTTGGCCTTGGACAGGATGGCCGCGGACTCCTCCAGCACGTAGCGGATGCCGTCGAGGTAGAGGGCGATGATCCGCATGGACTTGCTGATCGCGATGATGGGCAGGCCCGTCTGCCTGGCCACGCGCTGGGCGGTGCGGTGGCGGGTGCCCGACTCGTCGGTGGGGATCGCGGGATCGGGGACGAGGTGCACGGCCGCGCGCACGATCTTCTGGTCGTTGCTCACCACGATCGCGCCGTCCATCTTGGCCAGCTCGCGCAGGCGGGTGGCCGAGAACTCGACGTCGAGCTCGAAGCCGCCGCTGCAGACCTCTTCGACGGTCCTGTTGTGGCCGAGCACGATCAGGCCGCCGGTCTGCCCGCGCAGGATGCGCTCCAGGCCGTCGCGCAGCGGAGTGCCCGGCGCCACGGCGGCCAAAGCGTCGCGACGGCGGTCGTCAAGACTCCTGTCCACCTGACCCCCGTGTCGATTGGTCACGCCCAGCTTAGCCGTGCTATGTGACGTGCGTGAGTGCGTCCCAGACGTTCTCGGCCTGGACGACCTCGAACCCGGGGGCGAACGCCACGGGGCCGACGGGCACCAGAGCCCGCTGCCCGTTGCGCTTCCCGGCGCCCGTCTCCAGGGATCCGGCGGGCACGAGCGCCCGCTTGAACCCCAGCCTGGACGCCTCTGTCAGCCGCCTGCGCACGTCTTTGACCGGGCGCAACTCGCCCGCCAGGCCCACCTCGCCGAGCGCCACCAGACCGGGCGGCAGCGGCTTGTCGCCCGCGGCGCTCGCGACGGCGAGCATGACCGCCAGGTCGACGGCCGGATCGGCCAGCTTGATGCCGCCCACGGTGGCGGTGAACACGTCGCAGCCGCCGAGCCGGGCGTTGAGCCGGCGCTCCAGCACGGCGAGGATCATCTGGACGCGGTAGGTGTCGAGCCCCGAGGACGTGCGCCGCGGCTGCTGGGCCTCGGTGCGGGCCACGAGCGCCTGCACCTCGGCAGGCAGCGGGCGGGTGCCCTCGACGGTGACGGTGACGCAGGTGCCGGCGACCGGCTCGCTGCGCCGCGAGACGAACAGCCCGCTCGGGTCGGTGATGCCCTCGATGCCGCGCTCGTGCAGGTCGAAGCAGCCGACCTCGTCGGTGGGGCCGAACCTGTTCTTGATCGCGCGGACCATGCGCAGCCTGGAGTGGCGGTCGCCCTCGAAGTTGAGCACGACGTCGACCAGGTGTTCGAGGGTGCGGGGGCCGGCGATCGAGCCCTCTTTGGTGACGTGGCCCACGAGGACCGTGGCGAGGTTGCGCTCCTTGGCCATGCGCACCAGGTTGGCGGCCACCTCGCGCACCTGGGTCACGCCGCCCGGCACGCCGGTGGTCTGGGCCGAGCCGACCGTCTGGACCGAGTCGACCACCAGCAGGCTGGGCTCGACCTTGTCGACGTGGGTGATCAGCGCCGACAGCTCGGTCTCGGCGGCGAGGTAGAGGTTGTCCTGGATGGCGCCGATGCGGTCGGCCCGCAGGCGCACCTGGGCCGCCGACTCCTCGCCCGTCACGTAGAGGACGGTGGTGCGCTCGGCGATGCGGGCCGCGGCCTCCAGCAGCAGCGTGGACTTGCCGATGCCGGGCTCGCCGGCCAGCAGCACCACCGCGCCGGGCACCAGGCCGCCGCCGAGCACCCGGTCGAGCTCGCTCACCCCGGTGGTGCGGGCCGCGGCCACCTCGGCCTTGACCTGGCCGATGGGCAGCGCGGGCCCGGTGGTCGCGCCGCCCTGGACGACGTTGACCCCGGCGCGCGCGCCCTCCTCGTCGACAGTGCCCCACGCCTGGCACTCGCCGCACCGGCCGACCCACTTGCTGGTGCGCCAGCCGCACTCGGCACAGCGGTAACCGGGCTTCTGCGCTGTCTTGGCCATGTCGAGCAGGCTAGCGGCCCGTGCCGACAATCCTCGACTACCGCGTGAGGCCCAGTTCCTGCACCAGCAGGCGCTTGGGCCGGGCGCCGACGATCTGCCTGACGGGCTCGCCGTTCTCGAACAGCAGCAGCGTGGGCAGGCCCATCACGCCGTAGCGGGACATGATCTCGGGGTTCTCGTCGGTGTTGAGCTTGCCGATGGCCAGGCCGTGCTCGGCCTCGATCTCGTCCAGGACTGGGGCCACCATGCGGCACGGCGGGCACCACTCGGCCCAGAAGTCGACCAGCACCGGCTTGTCGCTCTTGAGCACCTGCTCCTCGAAGTTGTCGGTGGTCAACGTGATCATTTGTCTCCCCTTACGAAACAGCCGGGACACGACTGGGCGAGCTGGGCGGCGACCTCGGCGCGGCGGGCGAGCAGCACCCGGATCTCCTCGTCGATCTGCATGATCTTGCGCTGGTAGACCTCGACGGACTCCCGGCACGAACCGCCCGAGCTGTGGCCCGAGCGCAGGCAGTCGACGAAGGGACGGGTGTCCTCCAGCGTGAATCCGACCGAGAGCAGCGACCGGATCTCGGCCACCAGCTTGACGTCCTCCTCGGCGTACTCGCGGTAGCCGTTGGGGCCGCGTCTGGCCGAGAGCAGGCCGTGCTGCTCGTAGTAGCGGAGTGAACGGGTGCTCACCCCGGTGCGTTCCGCCAGCTCCCCGATGCGCATGCCACCACGGTAAACGTTGACGCCGACGTCAATGTCAAGCCCGCGCGCGAGGGAGTGCCGTCGCCTGGAGGAGCGGCGGGAGCGGAGCGACCAGAGCGGGGGAAGGCGGCGGCGTTTGGCGACCGAGCCCGCCGAACGCAGTGAGGCCATGAGCTCAGAAGTAGCGCCAGCGGAGCACGTTCGGGTAGAAGATCTCCAGGCCGGGGGTCTCCGCGACGGCCTGCTCGGCCACCTCGGGGGCGAACTCGATGCGCAGCACGGCCTCCAGGTCGGCCCGGCGCTCGAAGGTCATCGTTAGATCGAGCGGCCGCCGCTGCCAGCCCTGACGGACCCAGAACGCCTCCACCTCGCGCGCCGAGTACGTCGGCACCGTGCGGGAGAACCAGCGGCCGAACGAGCCGCGGGTGGCGTCGAGGTCGATGACGAACGCGGCGCCGCCGCGGCGTACAACGCGGGACAGCTCGCGCAGGCCGGGCTCGCAGCCGGGGCCGAAGAAGTAGGCCCAGCGGGCCATGGCCACGTCGACGCTGGCGTCGGGCAGCGGGAGGTCCTGGGCGGCGGCGGCGTGCACCGAGACGTTGGGCAGGTTCGCGCAGCGGCGGCGGGCCAGGCCGGCCAGGTCGCCGTGCGGTTCGACGCCGATCACGGCGCCCGCGTCGGCGGCCAGGACGGGCAGGTGGAAGCCGGTGCCGCAGCCGATGTCGAGCACGGTGGCGCCGGCCCAGGGGCGCAGCTCGCGCATCGCGGCGTCGGCCGCGCCTTCGGGGTCCACGGCGCGGTTCTCCAGCTCGTAGACCTGGGGAGCGTTCCAGATGTTCGGGCTGGGGATCGCGCCTCTGGCTATCCGTGGCATGGGCCCAACCGTAGCGGGGTTCGAGGGAGTGTCTTTGAGGTGGGATGGGGGGTTGGGTAGGGCTATCTGGTGGGGCTCACGCGCCAGAGGCGCTTCTCCGGCTTAGGCTGGCAACGTGGCTGATGTCATCCGCGTGCCCAATGCGAAGATCGCATTGTCCACCGCCTCGGTATATCCAGAACGCACTCCCGACGCGTTCGAACTGGCCGCGCGCCTGGGCTACGACGGTGTCGAGATCATGGTCGGCGCCGATCCGGTGAGCCAGGACATCGACGTGATCGAGCGGCTGTCCGAGCACTACCAGGTGCCCGTCCTGGCGATCCACGCGCCCTGCCTGCTCGTGACGCAGCGGGTGTGGGGCAGAGACCCCTGGGCCAAGCTGGTCAGGGCGCAGAAGGCGGCTGAGCGCCTCGGCGCCTCGACCGTCGTGGTGCACCCGCCGTTCCGCTGGCAGCGCGACTACGCCCGCGACTTCGAGAACGGCCTGGCCCGCATGCGTGACGAGACCGATGTCACGTTCGCGGTCGAGAACATGTTCCCGCTGCGCGCCAGGGGCAACGACGTGGTGCCGTACTCGCCCGACTGGAACCCGATCGACTACGACTTCCCGCAGGTCACCCTCGACCTGTCGCACACCGCGGTGTCCGGCTCCGACGCCATGGAGATGGCCACCAAGCTCGGCGACCGGCTCGCCCACCTCCACCTGGCCGACGGCATGGGCGTGACCAACAAGGACGAGCACCTGGTCCCCGGCAGGGGCAACCAGCCGTGCGCCCAGATGCTGGAACGCCTGGCGAACTCGGGCTACGGCGGCCTGGTGGTGCTGGAGATCAACACCCGCAAGGCGGCCAGCCGCACCGAGCGCGTCGACGACCTGGCCGAGGCGCTCGCCTTCGCCCGCCTGCACCTGGCGGCGTCCCGATGAACGTGGGGCCGACCAGGAACGTGGGGCCGACCAGAGACCTCGCGCGGGTCTTCGACAGCGTGGCCGACGCCTACGACGCGGGCCGCCCGTCCTATCCCGACGAGATGTACCGCGCGCTCACCGAGGTGACCGGGATCGAGCTCGACGGCGCCACCGCGATCGACGTGGGCGCGGGCACCGGCATCCTGACGCACGCGCTGCGTGCCCGCGGCTCCCAGGTGATCGCGGTCGATCCGGGGGCGGAGATGCTGGCCCGGCTGGTCACGCGGATCGACGGCGAGCCGCCGGCGGTCGCCGCGGTGATCGCCGACGGCAACGCGCTGCCGCTGGCCGACGGGGTGGCCGACCTGGTGACGTACGCCCAGTCGTGGCACTGGCTCGACCCCGTCGTCTCGATCGCCGAGGCCAGGCGGGTGCTGCGGCCCGGCGGCGCGATCGTGGGCTGCTGGAACCTGCACCACGCGGCGCAGGCCGAGTGGCTGGCCGCCTACGAGGCGCGGCTGGCCGAGGCGGTGCCCACGTACTGGGGGCCGGCGGTCGAGGAGTGGTCGGTGCCGCCGATCGCCGCGGCCTTCGAGGTGGTCCAGGAGCGCTGGATCCCGTGGACGAGGCTGGTCGGCATCGAGGACTTCCTGCTCGACCTGCGCTCCCACTCGTACATGGCGGCGCTGTCGCCGGACGCGGCCGACGAGCTGGTCGGGCGGCAGCGCGCGGAGCTCAGGAGGGCATTCCCCGAGGGCGTGCTGTCGGTGCCGATGCGGGTGTACCTGGCGGTGGGCCGGTGACCGGCGGGACGCGGCCATGAGCAACGTACGACGCCGTCCCGGCCGCAGGCCCGGGTCGGCCGACACGCGCGGCGAGATCCTGACGGCGGCGCGGCGGGTGTTCGCCGAGAAGGGCTTCGACAAGGCCACGGTGCGCGGGATCGCGCGGGAGGCCAAGGTCGACCCCGCTCTGGTCCACCACTACTTCGAGACCAAGGAGGGCATGTTCGCGGCGGCCATGCAGCTGCCGATCACCCCCGACGAGGTCATCCCGCTGTTGCTGGACGGCCCGCGCGAGGAGATCGGCGAGCGGCTGGTGCGGATGATCCTGCGGGTGACCGCCGAGCCGGAGACCCGCGAGCCGATGATCGCCCTGATGCGCTCGGCGCTCACGAACGAGCAGGCGGCGGCGATGTTCCGGGAGTTCATCACGAACGCGCTGCTCTTCCAGGTGGCCGACCGCCTTGGTGTTCCGCACCTACGCATCGAGGCAGCTTTTGGCCAGATGTACGGCGTGATCATGGGCCGCCACGTGATCAAATTGGAGCCGCTGGCCAGCGCCGATCCGGAGGAGCTCGTCGAGCTGATCGCCCCGACCATACAGAGGTACTTCACGGCGTAGAGCATTGTTCTGTATAGGGCACTGACCATAGGGTATGGATGTCATCCCGGGAAGTTACTGGCCGGTAAGCTTCCTGGAAACACGTGTCCGTATGCTGGCAGCCATCGTCGTCTGTGGGAGGACCCCGTGCTCTGGGTAGCGATCATCGGGCTGGTCATGACCGTCCTGGCGGTGGCCGTCGCCGGCCGCAGGGTGTTGTTCCTGTTCAGGCTGGCGACCTCCGGGCCGCCCGCGCCCGAACGCGTCGAGTACGCCAAGGAGCACGCCGCCGACGAGCTCAAGGCCCAGCTCGTCGAGGTCTTCGGCCAGAAGAAGCTGCTGAAGTGGACGCCGTCCGGCACAGCCCACTTCTTCGTCATGTGGGCGTTCTTCATCCTGCTGACCGTCTACATCGAGGCGTACGGCGCGATCATCCAGGGCGCGATCACCGGTGAGCCCGACTTCCACATCCCGCTCATCGGCACCTGGGGCGTGCTCGGCTTCCTCCAGGACTTCATCGCCGTCGCGTGTCTGCTCGGCCTGGTCGCCTTCGCGATCATCCGGGTCAAGAACTCGCCCAAGACGCTGGGCCGCAAGTCGCGCTTCTCCGGCTCGCACCTCGGCGGCGCGTGGCTCGTCCTGTTCATGATCTTCAACATCATCTGGACGCTGTTCCTGGCCCGCGGCGCCTCGGCGGCCAACGGCAACTTCCCCTATTCCTCCGGCGCGTTCGTCTCGCTGGCGCTCGGCGACGCGCTGCCGGCCAGCCCGCTGCTGGAGGAGATCGCGCTGCTCCTGCACATCGGCTTCATGCTGGTGTTCCTGGTCATCGTGGTGAACTCCAAGCACCTGCACATCTTCACCGCGCCGCTCAACGTGCTGTTCTCCCGGCGTCCCAACGGGCTCGGCGCCGCGTCCGAGCTGCGCGTCGACGGCAAGCTCGTCGACTTCGAGGACGAGGAGCTCGACGCCGAGCGCCTGGGCCGCGGCAAGATCGGCGACACCACCTGGAAGGGCTTCCTCGACTTCTACTCCTGCACCGAGTGCGGCCGCTGCCAGTCGCAGTGTCCGGCCTGGAACACCGACAAGCCGCTCTCGCCGAAGATGCTCATCCTCGACCAGCGCGACCACGCCTTCAAGGTGGCCCCGTACCTGATGGCCGCCAGCACCGAGCACGCCGACACCGACGTGCTGGCGCTGCTGGAGAAGCCGCTCGTCGGCGAGGACGGCGTCATCCACCCCGACGTGCTGTGGTCGTGCACCAACTGCGGCGCCTGCGTCGAGCAGTGCCCGGTGGACATCGAGCACATCGACCACATCCTCGACATGCGCCGCTACCAGGTCATGGTGGAGTCGTCGTTCCCGTCCGAGGCGGGGGTGATGGTGAAGAACCTGGAGAACAAGGGCAACCCGTGGGGCATGTCCGAGATGAAGCGGGCCGACTGGATCGAGGAGCTCGACTTCGAGGTCGAGCTGGTCGAGGAGAAGATGCCCGAGGACGCCGAGTACCTGTTCTGGGTGGGCTGCGCGGGCGCCCTGGAGGACCGCGCCAAGAAGACCACCAAGGCGGTCGCCGAGCTGCTGCACATCGCGGGCGTGAAGTTCGCGGTGCTCGGCCCGATGGAGGCGTGCACCGGTGACCCGGCCCGCCGCCTGGGCATGGAGTACCTGTTCAACATGCTCGCCCAGCAGAACATCGAGACGCTGAACGAGGCCGGCGTCAAGAAGATCGTCGCGACCTGCCCCCACTGCTTCAACACCCTGGCCAACGAATATCCGCAGCTCGGCGGCACCTACGAGGTCGTGCACCACACGCAGCTGCTGTCGAAGCTGGTGGACGAGGGCCTGCTCACCCCGGTCACGCCGATCGAGGAGAAGATCACCTACCACGACCCGTGCTTCCTCGGCCGCCACAACAAGGTCTACTCCCAGCCCCGCGACATCATGTCGAAGGTGCCCGGCGTGCAGACCCAGGAGATGCACCGCCACAAGGACCGCGGCTTCTGCTGCGGCGCGGGCGGCGCGCGCATGTGGATGGAGGAGCGCATCGGCAAGCGCATCAACACCGAGCGGGTCGACGAGGCGCTCACCACGAATCCCGACACCGTCTCGACCGCGTGCCCGTTCTGCATGGTGATGCTCGGCGACGCGATCAACGAGAAGAAGAACAACGGCGAGGCCAAGGAATCGCTGGAAGTCGTGGACGTCGCGCAGCTGTTGATCAAATCGGTCAAGGGCGCTTCCTGACCACGAAAAGTCGGACTCCTCTACAGGCTCTGTAGAGGAGTTCCGCACGTCACGGGCCTCCTCGCTGGAAATCTCCCATCCACATAACGGGAAAATCACGGTAACCTCAACGTCGCATGGCCTTATTCGACGGGGAGGGGGCTAGTGATGCGCGTCGTGGTCACGGACGCCGAAGTCACCCTGGCCGACGTGCTCTCCCTGCGACTCGCCATCGATGAGCCCCTGCGTGACGGCACCGAGCTCGTGCTGCGCCATCGCGCCACGGGGGTCGAGCGCGACGTGCGCCTGGGCCGCACGGGAAGCCGGACGCGGGAGGCCACGCTGGCCGTCTCGCTGGCGCCGCTGGAGCTGACCGCCGGCCGCTGGGACGCCTACCTGCGGCACGAGGGCAGCCGCAGCAGGCTGCGCAGCGTCGACCCGGGGTTCTCCCTCGACCACCTCGACGCGTACGCGCTGTGCCGGCGGACGCTGGCCTACCGGTCGTACCGGACGCGGAACGGGTTTCTGGCCCTGAAGATAGCCGACGCCGAGCCGGTGGCCGAGGTGCGGGCGATCTGGTTCAGGGAGGGCCGGTTCGAGGTGACGGGGCTGCTGGCGTACACCGGGCTGGAGGACGACGACGCGCGCCGCGAGGCCACGCTCACCCTCGACCGCAGGCCGACCAGGGAACGGGTGTCGGCCAACGCCACCGTCCAGGGGGTGCGCTTCCACGCGGCGGTGTCGCTGGTGAACGTGGTCGAGGCCGACCCCGACACGGCCGGCACCTGGGAGCCCGCGCTGGAGGTCGAGGGCGTGCCCACGCCGCTGCGGCTGGGCGCCTGGCTCGACGACGTCGACGGCAAACGAAGACGGCTGCACTATCCGTCGGCCGAGATCGACGGCGTGCCCGTCCGGCCCTGTTACACCGCCGACGACGAGCTGCGCATCGAGGTGGGCGGATGAAGGTCAGCCTGGTGCTCGCCTCGGCCTACGGCATGCGCGGCGACGTGCGCGCGACGCTCAACCTCGCCACCGCCCTGTCCGAGCGGCACGAGGTCGAGGTCATCAGCGTCCGGCGGCAGAAGGAGAAGCCGTTTTTCCCCATCGGCTCCAAGGTGGCCATGCGCAGCCTGGTCGACGCCCGTCCGGGGGTGCGCCACCTGCTGCCGCGCGGCCAGATGCGCACCGAGATGGCGCTCTGGCGGCTGCTGCGCGGGCTCAGGTCCGACGTGCTGATCACCACCAGGCCGGGCATCGGCGTCCAGGTGGCGCGGCATGCTCCACGTGAAACCCTCAAGATCGCCAGGGAGTGGGGGCGGCCCGCCGTCCCCGGGCCGGTGCAGCGGCTCTACCCGCGCCTCGACGCGGTCGTGACGGCCACGGAGTCGGCCCAGGAGGAGTGGGGCAGGCTGCTCGGCGACGGGTCCGCCGTCCACTCCGTGCCGGACGCGCTGCCGGGCGGCCCGTGGCCGCGTTCGCGGATGGACAACCGGATCGTGGCGGCCGGGGGCCGGTGGGTGTCGGTCAAGGCGTACGACCGGCTGATCAGGGCGTTCGCGATCGTGGCGGACAAGCGTCCCGACTGGCGGCTGCGGCTGTACGGCGGCGGCCCCGAGGAGCGGCGGCTGCGGTCGCTGGTGAACGAGCTCAACCTGCACAACCACGTCTACTTCATGGGCGTCACGCCCGACCTGGCGGGGGAGTTCGCCAAGGCGTCGATCGTGGCCAACCCCTCCCGCAGCGAAGACCTGGGCATGACCGTGCTGGAGGCCATGGGGTGCGGGGTGCCGGTTGTGGCCTTCGAGGGCGCCAGGGGCCCCAGGGAGTTCGTGGCGACCGGCTACAACGGCGTGCTGGTGCCCGAGAGCGAGAGCGAGGCGCAGCACTTCGCGGGCGCGCTGCTCGCGCTCATCGACGACGAGCGCCGCCGGCGCTCGCTCGCGGCGGGCGCCCTCGACACCGCCGTCCGCCATTCGGCCGAGGAAGTCGCCGAACAGTGGGAGAAGCTGCTGTCAGATCTCCGCTAGCTCATACGGGTTACGGGTACCGTAGAAGCATGCATGGGTACAGCGGAGACAAGCAGGCATATCTGACGCGCCTCCGGCGAATCGAGGGCCAGATCAGGGGCCTGCAGCGCATGGTCGACGACGATGCCTACTGCATCGACGTGCTCACCCAGGTCTCCGCGGCCACGCGGGCCCTTCAGGCCGTGGCGCTCGGGCTGCTGGAGGAGCACATCTCCCACTGCGTCGCCGACGCGATCAACACGGGCGGCCCGGAGGCCGAGGCGAAGGTGAAGGAGGCGTCGGCCGCCATCGCCCGCCTGGTCAAGTCGTAGGGGGTCGTCTCCTCCATACGTAGGAGAGGCACACCCTCGATTGACTAGTTACCTGTAATAGCCGGGAACCACTGTCCCGGACCCCACAGGAGCCCGGGACAGGTAATTTTCGATGGTCTTCAGCGACTCGCCGAAGTCCGCAATCCGAGCGCGTCGTCGAGTTCGTCCAAGGTCAGCCGCCGTTCGCTGACAGCCACGGCAGTGAGCACCTCGGCGTAGAGCGCAATCTCGTCCAACGCGACACGGTCGTGGACCCGAGAGTCCAGGTCGTCGTGCCCCACCGCGTCGTCCTTCCTTCCGCAGCCCACACCCTCTACGAGGTTACGGCGGGGGACCTTCTCGCGACATGGCCCATCGGAGTCATTCCTTTCGGCGTCACGGGGGCCCCACAGGGATCATTTCCCGAAGTCGAGATCACAATTCAGCGAATTGCCCGGTGACTGAAGTGATAGCGGGATATAGGCGGAGTAAGGGTGAAATAACGGTAATAGTGCGTTAGGGGTGACCGATGTGGTGGTCGTCCCGTTCGTGGATCAGCTCACGGACCAGCGCGCTCTGGCCGGCCAGGCCGTGCTGCGGCACCTTGGCGCCGGTCAGCCGGCCCCACGCCAGGCACGTGGCGTACGCGGCGCCCAGCACGGCCGCCTTGCTCTCCCGGTCGGGCGGCGTCACCACCGCCGCCTGCGGCACGGGCGCACCGCCCGGACGCGCGGCGAAGCCCTCCGGCTCGGTGCGCTCGGCCGCCGACGTGCCCGTCAGCCCGGCACGCTCCAACTCCACGTACGCCCGCCGCAACCGGTGGTTCAGCCGCTCGGGCAACATCCTCCTGGAGTCCGACAGATCGGCCAGGTACGCCGCCGCCGCCCCGGACGCGTCCGCCACGAAGCCCAGCGCCTCGACCAGGTCGTACACCGAGTGGGCGAAGTACGCGTCCGGATCGGTCTCCGGCAGCAGGGCCAGCGCCAGCCGCGGCGGGCAGCGGTCGAGCCAGGCCCGGCGCACGGCGTCGTCGCCCCGCGCGGCCGTGGCGTCGTCGCGGCCGGGCCGGCGCAGCACCGGCTCCACCATCGTGAGCAGCGCCAGCGCCCGCGGCCTGAACCGGATGTCGGACAGCAGCACCTGGGCGGTGTCGGCGATCAGCGCGGCCAGCCGGAGCGCGGCCCGCGGACGGCCGGCGCGGGTGCGCTCGGACACCAGCGTGACCAGGTCGAGCAGCGGCGGCGCGGGCAGCCAGCGCACCCATTCGTCGCCGGGCAGCGAGCGGCGCAGGTACTCGCCGAACAGGGTGATCAGGCGTTCGTTGCCGTCGAAGGCCGGCGCGTACGCGCACCACATGATCGTCCCCCAGACGGCGGCGACCGTGCTCGGCACGTCGGCGGCGAAGATCTCCCCGAAGGCGGTCAGCGGGTAGTCCAGCTCCGACTTGCGCCCGGCGCCGCGGACCATCTCCGCGATCTGCCCGGTCACCACCGGCAGCACGTCGGGGCCGATGAACGCCTGGGTCGAGCCGGGCTCGGCGGCGAAGTCGGGCCCGGTGGGCACCACCTGGTCCGGCAGCGCGGCCGTGGCGTGCCCCACCTTGCGCGCCCGTTCGCCCCTGGGCGGCGGCGCGGGGTGCCAGCGGCCGTCGCCGGGGTCGTGCAGGTGCCAGCGCGCGTACGCGCCGTAGAGCCAGCGGTCGCCGTCCTGGGTCACCAGGACCCTGGCCGCCAGGACGTGCGCGCGGTCGGGCACGGACAGGCCCTGCCAGCGCGGGTCCGCGACCATCGCGCGGACCTCCGCCTCTGCCGAGGTGAACGCATCCCAGGGGCGCACGGCCGTCATCGTACTGGGCCGCCCGACGTCATCCGTCGGCATTTCACGGCAGAATGTCCGCTATGAGGGCAAAGGTGGCAGGGGTGTTGGCTGTGGCGGGTGTGGTGAGCGGCTGCGGGACCGCCGCGGCGCCGCCCACTCCCACCGGTCCCGGCGTGCTCACCGTCCAGAACGCCCAGGCGCCTGCGCCCGGCGGCGAGGTCGGATCGGCCTCCAGCGAGTTCGCCGACGCCGCGGAACTGGCCGTGTGGAGCAAGCTGAGCGACACCGAGAAGGACGTCGACAGGATCGCCAAGCTCGACGTGAACAAGACCGCCAAGGGCGCCCTCTACCTGGAGCCGAAGACCTCCACCTGGTACGACGGCTTCCGCGGCCCCTTCGTCTACCAGGAGCTGGCCGGGGACATCGTCATGCACGCCCGGGTCAAGGTCACCGGCAAGAAGGGCGGCAGGCCGGCGCGCAAGTTCTCGCTCGGCGGGCTCATGGCCCGCCAGCCCGGCACGTACGACAAGCCCGTGTGGATGTCCGTCACCACCGGCACCGCCGACGCGGCCGGGCAGGTCGAGGCCAAGTTCACCCAGGACGGCAGCTCCAAGCCGCTGGAGGTGGCGGTCAAGGACGGCTGGGTGGACCTCGTCCTGGCCAGGCTGGGCCGGGTCGCCGTCGCGCTCTACAAGGAGGACGGCGGCGCCTGGAAGGTCGCCAGACGCTGGCCCTCGAACCTCCCCGAGGTGCTGCAATGGGGTGTCACCGCCTACACCGACTGGGACAGCTACGGCGCGCTGAAGAAGGACGCCGCCAAGGCCAACGCCAAGCAGATCAAGGGCGCCCCCGATCTCAAGCTGACCGTCGACTTCGTCCGTTTCCTCCGCCCCGAGCTGCCGGAGTACGCCGACCCGCTCAACACCGCCTCGGTGTCGGACCAGGTCCTGATCAAACTGCTGACGCCTGCCGGTGCCTGACCGCCTTGGCCATGTAGTTGTCCGGGGTGCGGGCGAAGGAGGCCCGGTCGTCGTCGGTGAGCTCGCGCACGATTTTTCCGGGCACGCCGGCGACCAGCACCCCGGACGGGATCTTCTTGCCCGGCCCGACCAGCGCTCCCGCTGCGACCAGCGTGCCCGCGCCCACCCGGGCGCCGCCGAGCACGATCGCGCCGATGCCGACCAGCGCGCCGGTCTCGACGTGCGCGCCGTGGACCATGGCCTTGTGGCCCAGGCTGACCCGGTCCTCCAGGATCGCGGGCTGGCCCGCGTCGGCGTGCAGGCAGCACAGATCCTGTACGTTGCACTCCTCGCCGATCTCGATCCGCTCGTCGTCACCTCGGAGAACGGAGCCGTACCAGATGCTGGACGCCCGGCCCACCCGCACACTCCCGACCACGACGGCGCCGGGCGCGATGTACGCCTCCGGGTGGATGTCCGGCACTGCCCCGTCGTCCAACGCTGCTATGTACATTCGTCCAATCGTAATTCCCGCCCCAGGTGTGGCGTTCCGGTTGCGGACGTGGGCAGATGGCAGGAAAGTCGTTTCCTGACGTCTCGTCGTCAGACCCTCACAACCCGCAGTTTTCCCCCGCCTCACGCAAACCCTTAGGTAACCCCCATGACAAACCAGCACGAGAGCATTCCCGATCTGATGCAAGAGGACACCTTCGAAGTCGTGATGCGCGGCTACAACCGCCGGCAGGTGCACGACTACATGATCCGTACCCGGAACCAGGTCCGTGATCTGGAAGAGCGGCTGGCGCGGGCGATCGACCAGGCGGAGCAGGGCCGGGTCGAGCTGGCGGAGGCCAGGCGGCGGATGGTCGAGGCGCCCCAGAGCTACGAGGACCTCAGCCCGAGGCTCGCGCAGATCCTCAAGCTGGGCGAGGAGGAGGCCGCGGCCAAGCGCGCCGACGCGGAGGCCGAGGCGACCGCCGTGCGGGAGAGCGCCAGGGCCGAGGCCGAGCGGCTGGTGACGACGTCGCGCGAGACGTCCGACAAGATGCTGACCTCGGCGCAGGCGGAGGCCGAGCGGCGGGTGGCCGAGGCCACGCAGGCGGCCGAGCGCATGCTGGCCCAGGCGGGCGCGGACGCCGAGGAGCAGCTCGGGTCGGCCCGCAGCGAGGCCGAGGGCCTGCTGCGCGACGCGCACGCCGAGGCCGAGCGGGTGCTCGGCGGGGCGCAGGCCGAGGCGGAGCGCATGATGGCGGCCGCCCACGCGCAGGCCGAGCAGCTGGTGGCGGGGGCGCACGCGGAGGCCGAGTCGATGCTGGCGGCGGCGCGTCAGCGCACGGCCTCGCTCGACGAGCACGCCGGTCGCCGGGTGGAGTACCTGACCAACACCCACACCGAGGTCGTGCGGCGGCTGACCGAGATCGGCTCGGTGCTCGGCGACCTCATGCGCACCGAGGCGGCGGCCGGGCAGCTCGTGCCGGAGACGGCGCTGCCGCCCGCGCCGGTGGCCGCTCAGCAGCCGGTGGCCGTCCCGGCGCCCGCGCCGGAGCCCGCCATCGAGGCCGCGCCGGCTCCACAGCCGGCCCCGCAGCAGTCCGTGCAGGACGACGTGCGGGTCATCGTCGAGGAGGACGAGGAGAAGCCGAAGGAGAGCGTCTCCGACGACACCGACGTGCACATCCTGCGGCTGGGCGAGTACCACACCTAGAGGGTGAAGGGGCGGGGAGCGGAAGCCCCCGCCCCCGATAGGGTCGGAGACTTCCGCGTTCGTGGCCCCGTTGGGGGCCCGGTGCCGGGGCCGCCGAGACGCTGGACCCGGCACCGGGCTGCTCGCGTGCGAGCCGCGGAACGGTCCACGGCCCGCGTCAGGGAGGAGCGGGGCCGGCCCACCAGCGGGGCTGCCGGCCGGTCCGTTCCTCCTGGTCCCGGAGCTGGTCGCGCAGGCCGTCCGGGTCGTCCGCGTCGATGGTCATCGCACATCCGGCCGCGCGCTGCGCCGCGTCGAGCGGATGGTGCCGCGTGGCCCACCAGCGGCCCGCGTCGCTCCGCCAGATGGTCCACCTGGGGTACTCCCGGGCGATCTCGGCAAGATGCCGGTCAACGGACATCCGCGCACCTCTCCCGGGCCCCAGGCGAAGGTTCCATCTCCTGTACGGTTCCATCTCCTTAGAAGATGAGGGACCTCTCTAGAGAAATCAATGATCGTGATGGACAGGTCAACCTATCGCTTGACAGATCGGGTTGAACTAGGCGTCGAAGTCGTACTGGAGTACGTATGCCGCCGAGTCCAGGACCATCTCATTGAGCTCGACGGGCCTGCCGCCCGCCGTGTACGCGGTGCGGGCGATGACGATGACGGGGGTTCCGCCGGGCAGGTCGAGCAGCCCGGTCTCGCGGGGGCCGGGCATGCGGGCCCGCACCTCCTCGGTGAAGTGGGCCGGGGGCAGGCCCAGGTCGCCGAGTCTGGCGTAGACGCCGCCCGGCCCGGTGTCGGGCAGGGTGATGGCGCTGCCCTGGACCAGGCGGGCGGGGAAGGAGGAGGTCGCCAGTTGCACGGGCCGGCCGTCCACGGAGTAGCGGCGCCGACGCACCCATACCTCGCCGCTCTCCAGGACGCCCGCCACCTCCTCCGATGCGCGCTCCAGCACCACCTCCACCTGGTCCACGGTGAAGGGACGGCCTCGGGTGTCGGCGTCCCAGATGGCACGCCCCTGACCCCACTGCTCTCGTGACAGGCGGCGCGAGCCGTGTCTGCGGATCGGTTTGAACAGGCGCACGTAGACCCCCGAACCTCGTTTGGGCACCGCCAGCCCTTCGTTGATCAGTACGGCAAGCGCCTGCCTGGCGGTGGCGCGTGCGATTGCGTAGTCGGCCATGAGCGCGTTCTCGCCCGGTAGGCGGTCCCCGTCGCGCAGTTCGCCGGACAGGATCCGGGCGCGGAGGCCGTCGGCGATGCGGCGATAAATAGGGGGCTCGTGGGGTACCGGGGATTCAGACACGTTTCGATCACCCTCTGTCACCAACCAGGTTGTGGCGTCTCCAGAGAACTTGCCCCGTCTTGTCCACGATCGCACAGATACAGAGGTTGGTCCCGAGCTTCTTTTGAGCTGATCGTGCCTGTGTGATGAATGCGAGGACGTTTATGCAGACCGTTATCGTGGAACGGTCCCGGCCGCTATTCGCGGGGCCCACCAGCGGCGAGTAACCGACGCGGCGAGCAGCGCGCCCGCAGTGTTCATGATCACGTCGTCCACGGAGGAGAACCGGCCCAGTCGCAGGGCGTACTGGAGGAACTCGACCGTGACCGAAAAGGCCGCCGCGACGGCCGCAACCCGGCTGTAGGAGGCCAGCGCGGCGGTCCGTACGGGCAGCAGGGCGCCCAGTGCGGCGAACACCAGCAGATTGCCCCCGACCTGCACCGTCACCGTCTCCCACGAGGCTCCGGCGAGATCGGCGAGGTCCATGAACGGGACGAGGCCGACCCCCGACCGGCCGGTGGACGGCGTGAGGATCATCCAGATCCACGGCGCGGTCCCCACGACGACGCCGACGTCGGCGAGCGAGGTGCGCAGCGGCGCCGGATGCCCGGCGCGGGCCCGGCGGCGGGCGAGCAGGATGATCACCAGGAAGGCCACTGGAAGCGCAAAAACCCCAGCGATAATGATATTTCCCCACAATTCCCATGTGCGCGCCATTTGGTCATCATCCCGGGCCGCCGAGGGGTACCGGAAGATGTCTGTATGGACAGGTCCGCCAGGGGTCCGGCCGAGGGGTGGCTCAGTGTCACCGGCGCCACCGAGCCCTGACGGGCCCGCGCGGTTCCCGCCCCCGCCGGACTGTTGTCTCACCGTCGCCCGACGATCTATACCGGGAGTGAGGCTAGAGGAGGCTGCTGTGCTGACCCATTTCATCGGCGGGCTGCCGGTGGCGGCGGGCAATGCGTTCCCGGTCCACGACCCGGTGACGGGCGGGGTGATCAGGCAGGTGCACGAGGCCGATCCGGAGGTGGTCGACCGGGCGGTGCGCGCGGCCAGGGAGGCGGCGCGCGACTGGGCGGGGCTGCCGGTGGCCGAGCGGGCCGGATGGCTGCGCCGCCTCGCCGAGGGCATCGAGGTCCGCTTCGACGATCTGGTCACGGCCGAGATCGCCGACACCGGCAAGCCGCTCGGCCAGACCCGCACGCTCGACGTGCCGCGCGGCATCGCGAACTTCCGCGCGTTCGCCGAGATCGCCTCCCAGCGCCCCGACGACGCCTTCCACCTCGCCGGCGTGCTCAGCTACACCGTGCGCAGGCCGCTCGGCGTGGTCGCCGTGATCGTGCCGTGGAACCTGCCGTTCCTGCTCATGACGTGGAAGCTGGCCCCCGCCCTCGTCGCCGGCAACACCGTGGTCGTCAAGCCGTCGGAGCACACGCCCGGCTCGGCCGCGGTCTTCGCCGAGATCTGCGCCGAGGCCGGCCTGCCCCCGGGCGTGGTCAACATCATCTTCGGGCACGGCCCGGCGGGCCAGCTCCTCGTCGAGCACCCGGGCGTGGACGGCGTGACGTTCACCGGCTCGACCGCGACCGGGACGCAGATCATGAAGACCGCCGCCGACCGGGTCAAGCCGATCTCGTTCGAGCTGGGCGGCAAGAACGCCGGTCTGATCTTCGAGGACTGCGACCTGGGCCGGGCCGTCGAGGGCACGGTGAAGTCCGTCTTCACCAACGGCGGCCAGGTGTGCCTGTGCACCGAGCGGCTCTACGTCGAGCGGCCGATCTTCGAGGACTTCTGCGGCCTGCTGGCCTCGCGCGCCCAGGAGGTCGAGCCACAGCCGATGATCTCGGCCGGGCATCGGGAGAAGGTGCTGTCCTACTACGCCCTGGCCCGCTCGGAGGGGGCCAAGGTGCTCACGGGGGGCGGCGTCCCGACGTTCGGCGACCACCGCGATTCCGGATATTTCGTGGAACCAACGGTAATGACAGGGTTGTCGGAGTGGTCCCGCTTCAATCGAGAGGAGATCTTCGGTCCCGTGTGCCACGTGGCTCCTTTCGACAGCGAGGCCGAGGCGATCGACCTGGCCAACAGCAGCGAGTACGGCCTGGCCGCCACCCTCTGGACCACCAACCTCGATCGCGCCCATCGCGTGGCCCAGCGCCTGGAGGCGGGGCTGGTCTGGGTCAACACCTGGTACCTGCGCGACCTGCGCACCCCGTTCGGCGGCGTGAAGCTGTCGGGCATCGGCAGGGAGGGCGGCACGCAGTCGCTCGACTTCTACTCCGAGCCCACCACGATCACCATCAAACTGGAGCAACCCGATGCATGACGAATGGTCCCTGGCCGTCGACACCCGGGGTCAGGCCGCCGAGCGGCTCGTCGAGGCCGCGCGTACCGGCAAGCCCTGTGCGCCGCTCAGGGATCTCATCACCACGGTCACCGACGCCTACGCGGTGCAGGACATCAACACCCGGCGGGCGCTGGCGGAGGGCCGGCGGCCGGTCGGCCGGAAGATCGGCGCCACCAACCCGCTGCTGCAGCGGAAGTTCGGCATCGACCAGCCCGACCACGGCATGCTCTTCGCCGACATGGCCGAGCTCGACGGACGGCCCATCAAGGTGCAGCGGTTCCTGCAGCCGCGCGCCGAGGCCGAGGTCGCGCTCGTGTTCGGCAAGGACCTGACCGAGGGGCCGTTCACGCTGGTGGACGTGATCAGGGCGGTGGAGTTCGCGCTGCCCGCCATCGAGATCGCCGACTCGCGCATCGCCGACTGGGACATCACGATCACCGACACGGTCGCCGACAACGCCTCCTCCGGCGCGTACGTCCTGGGCGCCACGCCGAAGCGGCTGACCGACCTCGACCTCGGCGCGGCGGCGATGACGATGACCCGCGACGGCGAGGAGGTCTCGGCCGGGTCCGGAGCCGCGTGCATGGGCAACCCGCTGAACGCCGCACTCTGGCTGGCCGGCGCGCTGGCCGCCACCGGCCGGCCGCTGCGCGCCGGGGACGTCGTCCTGACCGGCGCGCTGGGCCCGGTCGTGCCGGTCGAGGCCGGGAACGTGTTCGAGGCCAGGATCGAGGGCCTCGGATCGGTGCGGGCGGTGTTCGGCACGTGAGCCGCGAGGCCATCCGCGTCCCCGGCAAGGCCGTGCCCCGGGGACGGTTCCCGCACGTCAAGCGGGCGGGCGACTTCCTGTACGTCTCCGGCACCAGCTCCCGTAGGCCCGACGGCACCTTCGCGGGCGCCCGCGCCGACCGGTTCGGCGTCACCGACCTGGACATCCGCGCCCAGACGCGGGCGGTCATCGAGAACGTCGGCGACCTGCTCACGGCCGCCGGAGGCTCGCTCGCGGATCTCGTACAGATCACCACGTACCTGGTAAACATGAACGACTTCAAGGGCTACAACGAGGTGTACGCCGAATTCTTCGACGAGGAGGGTCCGACCAGGACCACGGTGGCGGTGCACCAGCTCCCGCACCCGCACCTGCTCATCGAGATGCAGGCCGTCGCCTACCATCCACAGGAGCGACCATGATTCCCCCCATCGACTTCACCAAGTGGATCGACGAGCACGCCCACCTGCTCAAGCCGCCGGTCGGCAACAAGGTGGTCTTCGAGGGGGCCGGCGACTTCATCGTGATGGTGGTCGGCGGGCCCAACTCCAGGACCGACTTCCACGTCGATCCGTACGAGGAGCTGTTCTACCAGGTGCGCGGCAACATGCACGTCAACGTGGTGACCGAGAACGGCCCCGAGACCGTGCACGTCCGGGAGGGGCAGATGTGGCTGCTGCCGGCGCGCATGCCGCACTCGCCGCAGCGCCCGGAGGCCGGGTCCGTCGGGCTGGTGGTGGAGCGCATCCGGCCCGAGGGCGAGCTGGAGAAGTTCCAGTGGTACTGCGCGGAGTGCGGCGCCAAGGTCCACGAGGTCGAGCTCCAGGTGCGCGACATCGTCAAGGACCTGCCGCCGGTCTTCGAGGCGTTCTACGGCGACGAGAAGGCCCGCACGTGTGACCGGTGCGGCGCGCTGCACCCCGGCAAGGGCTAGCTGGCCACCGACGCCCGCGCGCCGCGCGTGCCCGGGGCGTCGGGCGAGGGCTGAAGGGGGCTCCCATGCGCGTTGCCGTGCTGGGGCTGGTCGCGCTGATGGTCGCCGGCTGCGGCGGCTCGGTGCCCCTCGCCGCGGAGGACGAGCCCGTACGGGTCGGCGCGATCATCTCGCAGACCGGCGTGTACGCCACCCTCGGCGACGACATGGAGACCGCCATGCGGCTCTACCTGGACGACCACCACGGCCTGCTCGGCGGCCGGCCGGCCCGGCTGGTCGTGGCCGACGACGCCGGCAGCCCGGAGATCGGCGCCGAGCAGGCCAGGAAGCTGATCGACGGCGGGGCCGACGTGCTCACCGGCCTGCTCGCCTCCCCGGTCGCCGTCTCGGTGGTCAAGGAGGCGGCCGGCACCCCGGTGGTGATCGCGAACGCGGGCGCCGACCAGCTCGGCGGGCCCGGCGTCTTCCGGGTGTCCTACACCAACCGCGCCCACGGCTACGCGGCCGGCCGGTACGCCGCCGAGCACTACGCCGGCCAGGACGTGGTGCTCATGGCCTCCGACTACTCCGCGGGCGCCGAGACCCTGACCGGCTTCGCCGAGGGATACGGCGCCGGGCCGCTCAAGCGCATCCTGACGCCGTTCGGCGGGCAGGCCGACCTGGAGCCGTACCTGGCGCGCATACCGCGCGAGGCGCGGCTTCTGTACGCCTTCTACGCGGGCGGGGAGGCGGTCGCGTTCGTCAAGGCGTTCAAGCGGTTCGGCTACGATGCCAGGATCAAGCTGCTGGCCTGCCAGAACCTGGCCGACGAGGACGTCCTGCGCGCGGTCGGCCGGGACGCCGAGGGCATGGTCAGCGTCGGGCTCTGGTCGCCCGCGCTGCGGAACCCGGCCAACGCCGCGTTCGTGGCGGGGTGGCGGGCGCGCACCGGGCGCAACCCGTCCGCGGTCGCGCTGCAGAGCTGGGACGCGATGCGGCTGATCGACCGGGCGGCGGCCGCGGGCGGCGACCTGACGAAGGCGCTGGCCGGGGTGGAAGAGCTGGACGGCCCACGAGGATCGCTCCGCCTGGACGCGGCCCACAATCCGGTGCAGAACTGGTACGTCCGCGAGTACCAGAATGGTGTAAACCGGATAATCGCCACCATCTCACCCCCGTAAGGAGCACAACCGGTGCTGGACCGCGACGCCTGCCTCGCCCTCGACGCCGACGATCCGCTGCGGCCGTTCAAGGACGAGTTCGTCCTGCCCGAAGGGGTCGTCTACCTCGTGGGCAACTCGCTCGGCGCGATGCCCCGCCGCGCCGCGGAACGGGTGCGCCGCACGGTCGAGGACGAGTGGGGCGGCCAGCTGGTCGGCGGCTGGAACGCGGCCGGCTGGTACGACCAGCCGCTGACCGCCGGCGACCGGCTCGCGCCGCTGATCGGGGCCGGCCCCGGCCAGGTCGTCGTGGGCAACACCACCACGATCGCCGCCTACCAGGCGCTGGCCGCCGCCGTACGGCTGCGCCCCGGCCGCAAGGTGATCGTCTCCGACCCGCGGAACTTCCCCACCGACCACTACATCGCCCAGGGCCTGGCCCGGCTGCTCGGCGACTACGAGGTGCGCGACTACGCCGAGGGCCGGTTCGACGACGCGGCCGTGGTGCTGCTGTCGGAAGTGGACTACCGCACCGGCGCCCGGCGGCCCGTGCCCTCGGTGACCGCCCAGGTCCAGGCGGCCGGGGCGCTCATGGTCTGGGACGTGTGCCACAGCGTGGGCGCCATGGAGGTGGACGTGTCGCAGGCCGACTTCGCGGTCGGGTGCACGTACAAGTACCTCAACGCCGGACCCGGCGCGCCCGCCTTCCTCTACGTCAACCCGCGCCACCACGCCACCGCCGAGAACGTGCTGTCCGGCTGGCACGGCCACGCCGAGCCGTTCGCCTTCGAGACCGGCTACCGCCCGGCCGAGGGCATCCGGCGCTTCGCGGTCAGCACGCCGCACGTGGTGTCCTTCGCCGCGCTGGAGGCGGCGCTGGACATCTGGGAGCGGGTGCCGATGGCGCAGGTGCGGGCCAAGAGCCTCGCCCTGACCTCGCTCTTCGTCGACCTGGTCGGCGACGCGCTCAAGCTGGTCTCGCCCGCCGAGCCGGACGCGCGCGGCAGCCAGGTCTGCTTCCACCACCCCGACGGCTACCCGGTCATGCGGGCCCTCATCGACCGGGGGGTGCACGGCGACTTCCGCGCGCCGGACGTCCTGCGGTTCGGCTTCGCGCCGCTCTACATCGGCTACGCCGACGTCCACGACGCGGCCACCACGCTGCTGGAGGTGCTGGACAAGGAGCTGTGGCGGGACGAGCGGTACGCCCGGCGGCTCGCGGTCACCTGATCGGGCGAGTCCCCTCCCTCCTGAGAGCGAGCCGGAAGATCGCCGTCGTCGGCGATCCGCCGCCAGGGGGTCCCCGGCCAGGATTGTCCCATCGAAAGCCGATGTGACCTGGAGAGATCCCCATGAAGCGCACCCGTCTCGCCGCCGCCGTCCTGGCCCTGTCCGCCCTGTCCGCCCTGACCGTGAGCGCTCCCGCCCTCGCCCATGCGGAGGTGGGCGCCCACAGCGCCGCCGCCGCCGTCCAGGTGCCGCCGATCAACGAGACCGCGTTGCGCAAGAGCATCGCCGGGCTGCCCGCGGCCGACGCCACCGCGGCCGAGGTCAGGGTCAGCGGCTCGGCCGGCTCCTGGCACGGCGTCTCCGGCGTGACCGATCTGCGCGGGAAGCACCCGGCCAGGGAGGGGGCCAGGTTCCGGGCGGGCAGCGTGACCAAGGTGCTCACCACGGCGGTCGTGCTCCAACTCGTGGCCGAGGGCAAGGTCTCCCTCGACCGCACGGTCCAGGACTACCTGCCGGGGCTGCTGCCCGCCGACTACCCGCCGGTCAAGCTGGCCCAGGTGCTCAACCACACCAGCGGCCTGCCCGCGCCGAAGTCGGAGGGCGGCTTCGAGCGGGTCTACGCCGACCGCTTCAAGACGATCACCCCGCGGGAGTACGTCCGCCAGGCCGTGCTCAACCCGATCGAGTTCACCCCGGGGACCAAGCAGCACTATCTCAACATCAACACCTTCGTCGAGGGCCTGGTGATCGAGAAGGTCACCGGCAGGTCGTACGAGCAGGAGGTCGGCGCCCGGATCCTGCGCCCGGCCGGCATGAACCAGAGCTACTTCCCCGGCAGGTCCGTCAAGATCCACGGCCGGCACAACCAGGGCTACCAGGTCGTCCCCAAGGGCTTCCCCGACTCCTTCCCCTACGGCGACGCGTACGTCGTGGACGTCACCGAGATGGAGGTCACCTCCACCTGGGCCTCGGGCGACCTCATCACCACCGCCGCCGACCTGGAGAAGTTCACCAAGGCGCTGTTCGGGGGCCGGCTCGTGCCCGCCGAGCAGCTGAAGCCGATGTTCACCGTGCCGAAGGTGACCATGTACGGCACCGACGACGAGCCGGCCCACTACACCTCGGGCCTGACCGAGCTGGTGCTGCCCGGCGGCATCGTCGCGTACGGCAAGACCGGCGCCCGCTACGGCAGCTCCACCGGCATCGGCGCCACCCAGGACCTGAGCCGCGTCGTGGTCTACTCGCTCAACTCCACCGACGCCAAGGCCCAGGGCCAGAACGAACGCGGCCTCGGCATCGCACTGGCGGCCTTCGCCGAATAGAGGGGGCCTTCGCCGGGACAGATCAGGGACCTCGCGGTGGCTTTCGTCACAGAGGTCCCTTATCGCCTTTCCTGGCGTGTTTCGGCAAACTGATCCAGATATCATGACCGGTGCCCACAAGGCACTGACGATGTTCGCCCGCGTGACCGTGCGACCTCCGCACACCCGGCGGGTCGGGCGGGAGCGCGCCCCCAGCTCCGGGAGACCCCCGCCATGCTGCTGACCTTCGCGGTCACGACGCTGATCATGATCATGATCCCCGGCCCCGACGCGGCCCTGATCATGCGCAACTCCCTCGCCCACGGCCGCGTGGCCGGCCTGCTGACCATGCTCGGCGGCCTGCTGGGCCTGTCCGTGCACGCCGCGGCCGCCGCGGTCGGCCTGTCGGCGCTGCTGGCCGCCTCGCCCACCGCCTTCACCGTGGTGCGCGCCCTCGGCATCTGCTACCTGCTCTGGCTCGGGGTGCACGCCCTGCTGTCGAGCCGGAACCGGGCCAAGGCCGTGGAGGGCGCCGCACCCCCGACCGGCTCGCCGCTCGTGCACGTGCGCAGGGGGCTGCTGTCGAACCTGCTCAACCCCAAGGTGCTGCTGCTCTTCGTGACCTGGCTGCCGCAGTTCCTGCCCGGCCACGGCGACACCCTGGGACGGGCCCTGCTGCTGTCGGGGATCATCGCCGTGCTGTACGTGCTCTGGTTCAGCCTCTACAACGTGATCATCGACCGGGTGAGCGGCCTGCTGCGCAGGCCGCGGGTGCGCGCCAGGGTCGAGCGGGTGACCGGCGTGCTGCTGGTCGCCTTCGCGCTACGGCTGGCCGTCCAGTAGCTTGACCGCCCGCTTCGGGGCGATGGCCCGGTAGCTCTCCTCGACCCAGTCGAGCAGCACGTCGGTCTCGGGCAGCGCCGACAGGAACGGCACGGTCACCCAGCCGGCCCTGCCCAGGCCGTACCCGCTGGGGGCCGCGCCCTCGACGGTCAGCGCGTGGCCGTGCGCCTCCGACAACAGCTTCACGCCGAACGTCGGGGCCCACTTCTCCGTCTGCTCGTCCAGGCCGAGGAACAGGAAGACCTTCTTGTTGACCTTGATGACCGTCTCGCCCCACGGATGGTCCTCGTGGGTCTCGGGCAGGCCCAGCGCGAAGGCCCGCAGTTCCGCACGTACGGTGTGCCAGTCGTCCATGGATGGACGGTACCGAAGGCGGGCCCGCGCGGTCATCGGGGCGGTCGCCGGAACTCCGTGAGCCTGGCCTCGATGGCGTCCCTGATCCGGTCCCTGGCCTCCATCCGGGGGACGCCGGACATGAGCAGGCGGTCGTAGTCGGTGTCGAGGTGCCGGACCGACGCGATCACCGCCAGCGTGATGGCGTTCTCGTCGAGCGCCCTGGCCGCCGCCGTCCTGCCCACCCGGCCGCTGCCGCGCCGGCCGGCGTGCTCGGCGATCTCGCGGGCCCGCTCGGCCGGGCAGCCCGGGAACAGCCGGGCGATCTCGGCCGCCATCGCCGCCTGGAAGGCGACGTCCTGCTCGGCCCTGCGCACCTGGTCGCGCTCGCGGCGGCGCAGCCGCGCCTCCTCGTCAGCCAGGCAGCGCTCCTCGGCCGCGGCCAGCGCGCCCTCCTCGACCAGCACGCCCTGGCGCTGGTAGACCTTGCGCCGCCGGTTGTAGCGGACGACCACGGCCGACAGCCCGCTCTCCTGCTTGGCCCGCCGGCTGAGCGCCGCGTTCCCCGCCGGCAGGAACACCAGGTGGTCCAGGTCGGCGCAGCTCAGGCAGTGGGGCCGGTCGTCCTCCATGATCAGGTACGGCCCGGTGTCGCCGCAGGACGCGCACGTCCACGGGTCCTCCGAGACCACGGCCACCAGGTCGGGGACCTTGCTCTGCCGCTCGGTCAGCCGCCGCACCCGGGCCTCGCTCAGATCGGGCGAGAGCCAGTGGACGCGGAAGGCGTCCTGCCCGTGGCCGGAGGTGAAACGCAGGTCGCGCCGGTCGCGGGTGCCGGCCACGTACGGCGTCTCCACCGGCCGCAGCCCCTTGGCCAGGGCCCATTCCCGCAGCAGCCCGGCCGTGACGAGCAGCCGCTCCTCGTCCACCGCGGCCAGTTCGGCCAGCGTGCCGGCGCGGCCCTGCCGCCAGAGGTCCACGTGCCGGGACCGCAGCCAGCGCAACCCGGTCACGACGTCGATGAACGTCACGTAGTGGCGGTTGGTCAACGCGATCTCGGCTGCTTCTGCGACCCTGCGGGCCAGGTTGGGCTTGCTCACGCGGTCCAGTCTCCCGCGCCCTTTGTCGTGAGATGGCGAGACCCGCAGCTTTCCTTTTGGCTATTGCGGCAAGTAACCCCTTCGGATCTGGCATCTTGGGGGAAATCGTGCGCCTGCTCTGGCCTGCCGTACTCATGCTGGCCACCTCGTGTGGCGTCGCCGAGGACGGCTCGCAGCCCGTCGTGACGGGCGCGTTCGGCAGCAAGCCCGTCGTCGCCATACCTCGGGGGAAGCCGGGGCGCACGCCGCGGATCACGGTGCTCTCCATGGGCAACGGCCGGCGTACGGTCCCGGGGGACGTCGTGCTCGCCGACGTGGACATCCGGCGATGGTCGGGAAACAAGCCGTATCTCAGCACCTACGACGGCAACCAGCCCACCACGGTCGTCTTCGACGGCAGGCAGGTCTCCGAGACCTGGCGGGCCTCGCTCATCGACAGGCCGGCCGGCAGCCGGGTGATGCTGGTCAGCCCGGCCTCCGAGGCTCTGGGCCCGAACGTGCCGCTGACCGGCGTCTCGCCGGCCGACACGCTGGTGGTGGTCTTCGACATCCTCGGCGGCTACCCGCCCGACGCGCGGCTCGTCGGGCGGGCGCTGCCGGCGATCCCGTCCGACCTGCGGCCGGACTCCCCGCCCCGTACCCTCATCGACGGTTCGGGACGGGACGTCACGGCCGGTTCCAAGGTGGTCATCCAGTACGTGGCCGCGTCCTGGCCGTCCCGCACGGTGGTGGACTCGTCCTACCGGAAGGGCGGTCCCAGCGCCTTCACGCTCAGGCCCGGCTCGGTGCCGCCCGCCTGGCTGGAGGCGCTGGTCGGCAGCCAGGTCGGCAGCCGGCTGGCCGTGGGCTCCCCGGGGGACAGGCCCATGCTGTACGTGATCGACGTCCTCGACACGATCACGCCTGCCTGAGCCGCCTCAGCCGCAGTGCTCGAACGGGCTGTCGTAGGCCGAGGCGCCGGCCTTGCCGCCCCACTTGACGCACGTGTTCGCGGCGGCGGCGTAGACCGGGCCGGCGTAGTACCCGTAGTTGCCGGAGTCGGTCTTCCTGGTACTGCCCTGCACCTCCAGGTAGGCGGTCGTCGCGGTCGCCGTGCCGAGCGACTTCGCCTTCATGGTGACCACGCAGTTGTTGCCGTTGGAGCCGTTGTAGAGCAGGTAGACGGTCCCGTCGGTGCCGAGCCCGGCCGAGTCGATCACGTCGTAGCCGGCGCCGCACGCCTCCTGCGGCGTGTACGGGTTGCTGGACCCGCCGCAGTTCTTCGAGCTCAGCGTCTGCACCGGGTAGCCGAAGGTGACGCCGTTGAAGACGGCCTTCTGGATGTTCGACGGGTAGCTGGTGCCCAGGCGCACCTCGTAGTGCAGGTGGGGGCTGATGTTGTTGCCCGGCTTGCTGGTGTTGCCGACCGTGCCGACCTGCTGGCCCTGCGAGACGGACTGGCCGGCGCTGACCAGCCGGGTGTTCAGGTGGGCGTAGTAGGTGGACCAGCCACCGCCGTGGTCGATCTTGACGAGGTTGCCGTAGCCGTTGGTCGAGCCCTGGTGCGCCGAGATCACCACCGTTCCCGAGGCGGCGGCCACGACCGGGTCGCCGAGGTCGGCGTCGGCGGTGCTGCCCCTGTTGAAGTCGATCTCCCACGACTGGTGGGCGCTGCTCGCGCTGGAGTTGCCGGTCCAGGTCTGGCCGCAGGGGAACGGCATCTGGAAGTTCGTCGCGAGGAGCTGCGCCTGCGCGGACTCCGGCTCCGGGTCGGCGAAGGCGGGGGTCGTCGTGCCGAGGCCGAATAACAATGCCAGGCCGGC
The DNA here is from genome assembly GCF_053596515.1 of Nonomuraea sp. NPDC001684. Taxonomy (NCBI): domain Bacteria; kingdom Bacillati; phylum Actinomycetota; class Actinomycetes; order Streptosporangiales; family Streptosporangiaceae; genus Nonomuraea; species Nonomuraea sp. NPDC001684. Next base: position 18,636 of record NZ_JBSFGJ010000005.1, on the reverse strand, counting down.
GACCATTGATCGGCTGAGCTTCATGGGGTGATCCTTTCCAGTGGGATCTGTGACACCAGAGTCCGCATTGGCCGCACAAGAATCATCCAGAACCGATACAAAGAGCTGTCAGATCTCCCGTAAAGGGGCTGATGCTGTCATGACGGTCACCTTCCACGTCCTCGGCCCGCTGGAGATCCGCTCCGCCGGCCGTCCCCTACGGATCTCCGGCGGCAAACCCCGCATGCTGCTGGCCACGTTGCTGCTGGAGGCAGGGCAGGTGGTCGGCGCCGACCGGCTCGCCGAGGTGCTCTGGCCGGGGCGCCCGCCGCGTTCGGCGCTGGCCAACGTGCGCACCTACGTCAGCTCGCTGCGGTCCCAGCTCGGCCCGGTCGGCCTGCGCGCCGCCGGGGCCGGCTACACGATCGACGTCGCCGACGGCGCGCTCGACCTGCGACTGTTCGAGGAGCTGGCCCGTCGCGGCGAGTACGGCGCGGCCCTCGCGCTCTGGCGCGGCGCGCCGCTGAGCGACCTGCCGGGCAGCCCGGTCTGGGACCGCCGGATCGAGCACCTCCACCGGCTGCGGCTGCGGGCCGCCGAGTCGCTGATCGAGCGGCGCCTCAAGGCCGGCGACCACGACGGCGCCGCCGACGAGCTGCGCGGCCTGCTGGTCGAGCATCCCTACCGGGAGGACCTGTGGGGCCGGCTGCTGCTCGCCCTGCACCGCGGGGGGCGCAAGGCCGAGGCGCTGCGCACGTACGCGGCGGTCCGCGACCAGCTCGTGGACGAGCTCGGCGTCGAGCCGGGGGCCGAGCTGCGCGGCGCGTACGAGCTGATCCTGGCCGACGAGGGCCGGGTGGCGCCGGCCGTGCCCCGGCAGCTCCCGCCCGACCTGCCGGACTTCATCGGCCGGGCCGCCCCCCTGGCCGCGCTGGCCGGGACGTTCTCGGTCGCGGTGATCTCCGGCCCGCCCGGCGTGGGGAAGTCGGCCCTGGCCGTGCACGCCGCCCACCGCCTGCGCCCGGCCTTCCCCGCCGGGCAGCTCTACCTGGAGCTCGGCGGCAGGGCGCCGGGCGAGCTGCTGGCCGAGGCGCTGCGGGCGCTCGGCGTGACCGGCGCGCCGCCGACGCCCGGCGAGCGGTCGGCGCTGCTGCGGTCGCTGCTGGCCGAACGCCCGATGCTGGTCCTGCTGGACGACGCCCGCGACGCCGCCCAGGTACGCCCCCTGCTCCCCGGCAACGACAGCGCCGTGATCGTGACCACCAGGCGGCGGATCACCGAGCTGCCCGGCGCGCTGCGCGTCGAGCTCGGCGAGCTGTCGCCGGAGGAGTCGCTGGCGCTGCTCGGCGGCGTCGCCGGGGCCGGGCGGGTGGCCCGCGAACCGGCCGACGCCCTGGCCGTCGTCACGCTGTGCGGCGGGTCGCCCCTGGCGGTCAGGGCCGCCGGAGCCCGGCTGGCGGCCCGGCCCGGCTGGTCGCTGTCGGTGCTGCGCGAGCGGCTTGAGGAGGACTGGCTGGCCGAGCTGAAGGAGGTGCGGGCCTGCCTCGACGCCGGATACCGCAGGCTGCCCGCGGAGGCGGCCCGTGCCCTGAGCGCGCTCGGCGTCCTCGGGCCCGCCGCCGGGGCGCAGCCGGGCTGGGTGGTGGACGCGGCGCTCGGCCGGCACGGCGCCCACGACGTCACCGACCTGCTCGTGGACGCCCACCTGCTGGACCCGGTCGGCACCGACGACGTCGGCCAGCCGCGCTACCGCGTGCCCGACCTCGTCGGCAGGCACGCCCGCGACCGCGGCCCCGACCGCGGCGCGCTGGCCAGGGTGCTGGCGGCCTGGACGGTCACCACCGAGCACGCCATGGCCCGCCTGCCCACCACCGTCTTCAGCCTCACCGCGGCCAGGGCGGCCAGGTGGCGGCTGCCCGCGCGCACGCTCGACCGGCTCACCGCCGACCCGATCACCTGGTTCGAGTCGGAGCACGAGGCGCTGGCCGGAGCCGTGGACCTGGCGGCCGAGCTGGGCCTGGCCGAGTCGGCCTGGGGGCTGGCCGCCGCCATGGTGCCCTACCTCGACCTGCACTGCCACCTCGGCACCTGGCGCCGTACGCACACCGCCGCCCTGGCCGCCGCCCGCGCCGCCGGCGACCGGTACGGCGAGGCCGCCATGCTCAGGGGCCTGGCCCAGGTCAGCCTCTACCAGGACCGGTACGAGGAGTCCGCCGAGGGCTTCGCCCTCTCCCGCCAGATATTTCACGAAATAGGAGACGTCAGGGCCGAGGCGACCTCGGTCTGCGGGCTCGGCGCCGTGAACCAGTTCCGCGGCCGGCACCTCCAGTCGCTCGGGTATCTGCGCCGGGCGCTGGCCATGTTCGTCGCCTCCGAGGACCGGCACGGCGAGGCGTTCGCCCGGCAGGCCATCGGCCGGGCCTGCCTGACCTCGGGCGACCTCGTCCAGGCGGCGGAGTCGCTGGGCGAGGCCATGCGGCTGGCCCAGGAACTGGGGGACGCCCACCGCGAGGGCTGCGTGTGCCTCCAGATGGGCCGGCTGCACCAGGCGATGTCGTTCCACCGGCACGCCCTGGAGATCTTCGAGTCGCTCGGCGACCGCCACTGCGGGGCTTACGCGCTGCAGAGCCTCGCGGGCCTCCAGGCGGCGCGCGGCGACCTGACCCGCGCCTCGACCGGCCTCGAACGCTCGCTGGAGGTCTTCCAGGAGCTCGGCGACCGCAGCGGCGAGGCGTCGGCCACCCAGCTGCTCGGCGAGCTGCACCGCTCGGCCGGGCGCACCGGCCTGGCCCTCGACTACCTCAGGCACGCCAGCGCCCTGCGCCGCAGCCTGCCGGCCTGAGGAGGACGTCAGGGACCGGAGACCAGACGGCGGACCAGCCGCCGCAGCCGCGACTGCTGCAACGGCACGCCCTGCAGCGCGTCGAGCGCCTCGGCGGCGCTCGGCCGCTTGGCCGGGGAGTGGTCGAGCATCCGGCGCACGACCTCGGGGACGTCGGGACCGTGGGCGTCGGAGCTGGTCGGGAGCTGCCCGGTGAGCAGCTGGTAGGCGATGGCCCCCGCCGCGTAGACGTCGGACGCGGTGGTCATCCGGTCGGGACGCTCCTGGCACTCGGGCGCCACGTAATGGGCGTCGAGCACGTTGCCCAGCTCGTGGGCGACCGTGTAGTTGCGCGGCCCCGGCTTGGCGTAGTCGAAGCCGGTCAGCACCGCGTGCCCGTCGTCGGTGACCAGCACGCACCCGGGCGTGAGCGCCCGGTGGACGACGCCGTTGGCGTGCGCGTGCGCGAGCCCGCGCAGCAGGTCCTGGATCACGCCCAGCCGGGCCCCCTTGCCCAGCGACAGGTGCAGCGCCTCGCCGTGGACGTCGTCGAGCACCAGCACGAACCGGCTCTCGTCGTCGATGGCGAAGAAGTCGCGCGAGCGCACGACGCACGGATGGGGCGGGATGCGGGCCAGCGACTGGTAGGCGTTGGCGATGCGCTGACGCTCGGCGGCCCGCGCCTCGTGGTCGGCCAGCGGGTCGGCCTGGTAGACCCGCAGCAGCACGGTCTCGCTGCCCGGCAGCGTGGCGTTGAACGCGCGGTATTCGGTGACCTTGGCGTCGCCGCCGAGCTGCTCCTCGACCTCCCAGTTGCCGAACCTGGGCGGCGCGGTGCTGCGGCGCACGGTGTGGTTGAGCGCGTCGAGCACCGCCGTCAGGTAGGGGCGCACGTCGGGGCTGCACCCCCGCCTTACCCGCGAGACGTCGCCCAGCGTGGCCACCAGGCCGGGCAGGTCGGTGACGTTGGGGGCGTCGCGGCCGGCCTGGTCGACCAGCTCGGCGTCGGGCGAGGTGAGCACGACCAGGCTGTCGACGTAGACGCGTTCGAGCTGGGTGGCCCTGGACACCAGCAGGCCCTTGAGCGCCTTGGCGGTGCCCCGCAGCTTGGTCACCGGAGAGCCGAACGCCTCCCGGCGCGGCGGGTACCAGCGGGTGCCGGACACCTCGATGCGGCCGCGGGTGCCCTTGACGTCGACGACCACGAGCGAGTGGGCGGTCAGCACGAGCAGGTCGACCTCGAACACGTCGTCGCCGCGCGGGACCTCGACGTTGTGCAGCAGCAGCCAGTCGGCGGGGGCGTGGTCGCGCAAGTAGGAGATCACGCGCCGTTCGGCGTCGTTGACCGGCCGTCCTCCGCCGACGATCTGTGCCATGGCGCCTATCCTCGCACGGTTCTCCATTGACAACATGCTGTCGAAATGACAGTATGTTGTCATGAAGGGAATCATCCACCACGCCGTCTACGACACCTTCGCCGACTGGGAGACCGGGCACGCGACCGCCCATCTGCGCAGCGAGCGCTTCCAGCGCGAGCCGGGGGCGTACGAGATCGTCAACGTCGGCCTGACCGGCGAGCCCGTCGTCAGCATGGGCGGCCTGCGGGTCACCCCGGGCCTCGCGCTCGACCGGCTCACGCCCGAGGGCAGCTCGCTGCTCATCCTGCCGGGGGCCGACCTGTGGGACGCGGGTGACGAGCTGGCGCCGTTCGCCCGCAAGGCGCGCGAGTTCCTGGAGGCGGGGGTGCCGGTGGCGGCCATCTGCGGCGCCACGGCCGGCCTCGCCCGCGAGGGCCTGCTCGACGACCGCGGCCACACCAGCGCGGCGCTGCCGTACCTGGGGGCCCAGCAGGGCTACGCCGGAGCCGGGCACTACCAGGAGACGGACGCCGTGCTCGACGGCGACCTCGTCACCGCCGGCCCGACCGAGCCCGTCGCCTTCGCCCGGGAGATCTTCCGCCGGCTCGACGTCTACCGGCCCGACGTCCTCGACGCCTGGTACCGCCTGTTCGGCGAGAGCGACGCCTCGGCGTTCGAGGTGCTGATGGCCGCATGACCCCCGGCGGCAGCCCCGACCCCGGAGACCCCCTTGCCCGCCGCGACGGGAGCGGTGGCGGGCGAGGTGGGAGCGGTGACGGCGGTGAGAGCGTGGCGGCCGAGCTGCTGTCCGGTCTGGCCCTGGCGTCGTTCCGGCTCAACGGCCAGTTCCTGCACGTGGCGGAGGAGCTGGCCAAGCCGGCGGGCATGACGGCGGCCTGGTGGCAGGTGCTGGGCGCCGTCCTGGGGGAGCCGCTGCCGGTGGCGGGGATCGCCCGGGTGATGGGCATGACCCGCCAGGGTGTGCAGCGCATCGCGGACCTGCTGGTGGAGAGGGGGCTGGCCGAATACCGGCCCAACCCCGCCCACCGCCGCGCCAAGCTCCTCCAGCCGACGGAGGCGGGCCGCGAGGCGATCGCCGGGATCGTCCCGGGCCACCGCGAGTTCGCCGACCGCCTGGTGGACGTGCTCGGCCTCGACGCCGCCCGCGAATCCCTGGCCGCCCTCCACCGCCTGACCGCCGCCCTCGACCACCTGATCACCCCCTGACCCGGCCTCTTCCGCGCGCGTCCCGCCCCCTCCCTGTCCTTTGACGGGAGGGGGCGGTTTTGGTTCGGGGGCGTTCTCGCAGGTCAGCGGGACATCTGGCGCGACCGTCGTCCGGTAATAGCGGAACAGCACCTCCGAGGCGATCAGCTGGATAACCACTCACCTGGTCGCCAAATTCGCCGAACTCGGGCCCCGGCGTCGTAGGTCGTTCCTCAAGTTTCGGGTGATCGTTGCCTGAACGGCCGGGCACGAACGCCCCAACATCGCCGCCGGAAGGCCAAAAGAATCCCGTTCACCGGGCAGCCCGACCGGGATATATGCAGTGCCCCGTCGATGAGCGCGGAAACCGAGTGCCAAGAAATCGAGGCGTCCCCTTGACCTTCGTTAGGGCATTCCGAGTTGCGATTTTCGCTGCCTGCCGCGATGGTTATTTGCGGCACCTCACAGCCCTGCACAAACGACCATGGCGCACAAATTCAGCGCCGATCCATGGAGGAAAGCAAACATGATCCGTCGCATTCTGGCCGGTGCAGCTATCGCGGTCACCGCTCTCGGCTTCTCCGCCTCCGCCGCGTCCGCGGACGTCGGCCCCAACCCGTACAACAACGGGCAGAGCATCCTGAGCCAGCTGAGCATCCTCGACGACCTGACGGCGCTGAACGATGTCGCCAACGACTCCATCAAGTACATCGACATCCTCACCCTGCTGCACCTGAACGACATCGAGGCCAACGTCCTCAACAACCAGGACAAGTACGGCGACAACAACTGAGCCTCCTCGCGTGGCGTAGGCAGGAAGACGATCGGCGACCCGCAGGAGAATTCGCGGATCCGCCCGGCCAAGGTCGCCTTCCTGGTGCCTTGAGGTGGACCGAAAGTACGGGCCGTGGCATTTCGCGAGGCCACGGCACGGGCTTGGTGCGCACCGAGCTCTGAACGCCTCGCGGCCCAGGTCGATCACTGCAGGACGACCTGGGCCGCGGGGCTCACGCGTAGGCGCACCCGGCTCCGCGCGGGCCCGGCCGGCGAACTCGGCCCGTCGGGCTCGGCCTAGGCGTCGGAACGGCTCGGGCTCGGGCGTACGACGCCCAGGAAGCGCGGCCGTTCCAGCGCGTCGAGCCGTACGGATTCACCGCTGTAGGGCGCGTGCACGATCTGCGTGCCGTCCACCGCGAGCGCCACGTGCTCGGGGCCGGGGGTGTCGACGTCGCTGTCGTAGAACACCAGGTCCCCGGGCTGGATCTCCTCCCGCGGTATCCGGATCCCGGACCGCCACTGCTCGTACGTCGTCGTCCCGATGGCCACGCCGGCCCGGGCCCACGCGTACTCGGTGAGGCCCGAGCAGTCGAATCCCCAGGTCCTGGCCCCTTTGCCGATTCCGAATCCGGGGCCGCCCGGACCGCCGCCGCCCCACGAGTACGGGACGCCGATCATCTCTATCGCCGCCCGCAGCGCGATCGAGCCCGCCGCCGACCGGACGGCCGGTGCCTGCGCCCGGCACCCGTGCGGATGGCAGCCTGCGGCGCCCTGCGCGGGCATCGAATGGGAAACGCACACAATGGTGTGCGCCAATGCAACAGCCAACAATCGCAGTAGTCCGTTCATGGCATATTCGGCACCCCCGCGTGGCCGGCCGCGCCGCCGTTACGGCACGGCGTTTCAAGCGACTTCTCCCGATTACCTGCTCCGGGAGTATGGGGATAAAACAACCTGCCGTGCCCGACGAGTCACATTATTTCGGGGCATTTCGGGATGTCTTTCGCCCGATCGACGGCCAAGGAATAAGTGCGGGTACTTGACTTTGGCTTAGCATATTTTCCTTGCGGCCTGCCGCAGCCCCACGAGATCGTTATTCGCGAAATTCCTGCCACTCGGGAGGCGGGTAATAAATGATGACGCGCACCGCTGCGCCGATTCCGATGAAAGGGAAGTAAAAAATGATGCGTCGCATTCTCACCGGTGCAGCCATCGCCGGCGCGCTGTTCGGGTTCACCGCCACGAGCGCCTCGGCCGACGTCGGCCCCAACGCCTACAACGGCGGCAAGGCCATCCTGAGCCAGCTGTCCATCCTGGACGACCTGACGCTGGCCAACGACGTCCTCAACGACTCCGTCAAGTACATCGACGTCCTCACCGCCCTGCACCTCCAGGACATCGAGCTCAACGTCCTGGACGCCCAGAGCAACTACGGCGACAACAACTGAGACCGCTGACCGGCGGCGGCCCGTCCGCGCGCCCGTCAGGCTGACCCGAAGGCGTTCCGGCAGCCACGACCCCTCGTGGCGGCACCTTGCCGAACGCCCCCGGATCGGCCGCGGCGGGACGCGTGCGGGCCCCGCCGTGAGGACGGTCCGAAGCCGGCCCAGCCCTGCGTGCTGGGCCGGCTTCGTGCGTCTGCGGAGATCGGTGCAACCCTTCATTATTCGGCTGCAATTCGGTCATTTTCTCCTGAACATTACATAGCGAAACATACTTCGTGTAATCTGGGTTCGGGTTAATCGTCAGCGCGGCGAAGGAACCGCGACCTCCTCAGGGCGGCCACCACGGCCGGGAGGAAGCTTGACGGTCATCCCACCGGCAACCCCCTGTCCATAGCTGTTGGGGGGTGCGCACGTCGTGAACGATCTCGAAGAGCGGCTGCTCTATCAGGACGGGCAGCTCAGCATCACGCTGCGGGTCGTCCCCGGAGCCCCGGCCGTCGCCCTGTCCGGCGAGGTCGACGTGACCAACAGCCCCGCGCTCGCCAGCACGCTGTCCGACTCGCGCGGGGGCAGCACGTACATCGTGGTCGACACCGGCGAGCTGACCTTCGTCGACCTGTCCGGGCTGCGGGTGCTGGCGCTGCCCGCGCTGCCCCCGGACGAACGGTGGATCCGGCTGCGCAACGTCACGCCGCACCTGCGACGTCTGCTGCGCATGATGGGCTGGTTCTACGCCCCGCGCCCGTACGACGTGCCGCTGTAGACCAGGGTCGCCGCCGACGTGCCGAGCCCGTGGGGGCCGGACAGCCGGAAGGCCGGCGGCCGGTGGTGCCGGCGCAGGGACGGCTCGTCGTAGCGGAGACAGCCGCGGTGCCAGTTGAGAATGCCGGTCAGCCAGTGGCGGCAGTCGGCCAGGAACGCGTCGAGCGCCTGCCGCGCCGCGCAGTCGAGCCCGAGGTCGTCGCACAGGATCGGCAACTCGTGTGCGGCGATGTGCTGGAACTGCTTCATCCGCGAGGTCAGCAGGTCGTTGACGATGCCGAGCGCGGCCGGGTAGTCGCAGTCGAAGAAGTTCTGGACCACCAGGACGCAGTTGTGCAGCTCGCCCTCGAACTCGATCTCCTTCTGGTACGAGAAGATGTCGTTCAGCAACATCCCGCAGTCCATGACCGCGTTCTCCAGCGCCCGCATCGGGCCGCTCTCGTACAGCGCCTCGGGCAGCGCGTACGCGTGCCGCAGCCGGCACAGGCTCATCGTCAGCTCCGAGCCGAAGGTGAGCCGGCGCATCTCCAGGTAGTCCACCGGGTCGGGGATGTGCCGGGCCGCCTCGTTGCCCAGCTCCCAGAGCCAGCCCTCGCACATCGTCACGACCGACCGCCGCAGCTGCGCGCGGGCGCCGGCCGGCATCGGCCCCGCCGTACGCGCCCACAGGTCGGCCAGGCCGCGTTCGAGCGCGCTCACGGGCGGCGGCGCAGGCGTGCCGTCCAGCGGCATGAACGCCGCGAGCCTGGACACCGTGACCTTGGCCGCCGCCAGGTTGCCCGACCGGCCGAAGACCACGGGGAAGTAGTCGTCGCCGTAGGTGCCCCAGCACAACCAGTGCGAGGCCAGGTCCAGCTCCTCGGGGGTGGCGTCGGGATGCAGGCCCGCCGCGCACAACGGCAGGTCGTAGTCGGCCAGCTTCTCGGCGTCCCAGACCGCCGAGCCCACGACGCCCGGCTGGGCCTCCAGCAGGCCCATGGACGCGCACCAGGTCAACGCGTTGCGCCGGGCCCCGTCGAGGTGGGGGGACAGGCGCAGCTCGAAGGGCATGTACAGCTCGGGGATCTGCGAGGGGCCGACGCGCTGCCGCCCGGTGTGGGCGAAGTTGCGCAGCCGCTTGGCCCCCGTGCCGGCGACCAGCGACTTCGCGCCGAGCGGCCGGGCCGTCTTCGCGCCCTTGTTCATGTAGCGGCTCGACCGCAGGTGCCACTCGTGCCCGCCGGACTGCCAGTCCTGCAGCCCCTTGACGTAGGCCAGCACGCCCGCCGCCGACAGCGGATCGACGGCGTGCTCGACGAAGAGCGGGCCCAGCTCGCCCAGCGCGGTGTGCTCGAACTGCTGCATGCGCGAGGTGAGCAGGTCGTTGACGGCGTCGGCGGCCTCCTGCGTCGTGCACCCGAGGAACGTCTCCAGCACCAGCACGCCGTTGCTCAGCTCGCCCTCGTCCCTGACCTCGCGCTCGTAGGAGAACAGGTCGTTGCGCAGGTGCACGGCGTCGGAGAAGCTGTCCTTCAGCACCCGCAGCGGCCTGGCGCCGGCCAGCCGGGCGGGGATCTCGGCCCGCACCGCGTGCTCGACCAGCCCCGCCGACCAGGGCGCGCCGCCCACCTTGCGGCGCATCTCGATGTACTCGACCGGGTTGGCGATCCGGCCCTCGTTGATGTTGGACAGCTCCCAGATCGACTCGTTGAGCAGGTGGCGGGTGCTCTCGGCGAACCGCCGCCGCCAGTCGGCCGACATGCCCGGCACCGTGCGCAGCCACAGGTCGGCCAGGCCCGCCTCGACCGGGTTGGCCGGCTCCGGCATGGACAGGTCGGCGCCCATCGGCATGAACCGCGGAAGCCGGTCGAGGTGCCGCTTGCCGCCCTGGATGTCGCCGGAGCGCTTGAAGACGTCGAGGAAGTGGTCGTCGAAGAAGAACACCCAGACGTACCAGTCGGTGATCAGGCACAGCTCGGCGCCGTCGCAGTCGGGGTGGGTGTAGGCGCACATCAGGGAGTAGTCGTGGCCGTCGAGGTCGGCCTCCTCCCAGACGCCCGATCCCTCCAGCATGCCCATCTCGCGCGCCCACAGCTTGGAGTGCGTACGGGCCTCCTCCAGATGCGGGTTGAGCCGCGCCGGGTACGGCATGTAGAAGTCGGGCAGTTCGAACGGCTGAGCCATCAGCTCGCTACCTCCACGTCCTCCAGCACCCCGAGCGCGTCGGGCACCAGCACCGCGCACGAGTAGTAGGCGCTGACCAGGTACGACATGACGGCCTTCCGGTCGATGCCGGTGAGCTTCACGCTGAGCCCCGGCTCCCGCTCGTCGGGCACGCCGGTCTGGAACAGGCCCACGACGCCCTGGTCCTTCTCGCCGGTGCGCATGCACAGGATCGAGGTGGTGCCCGCCCGGCTGATCGGGATCTTGTCGCACGGCAGGATGGGCACCCCTCGCCACGACTGCACGGGCACGCCCTCGATCTCGGCGGTGTCGGGATAGACGCCCCGCGCGCTGCACTGCCGGCCGAAGGCCGCGATGGCCCGCGGATGGGCCAGGAAGAACCGCGACTTCTTGCGCCGGCTGACCAGGTCGTCCAGGTCGTCGGGGGTGGGCGGACCGGTCAGCGTGCGGATGCGCTGGCTCAGGTCGACGTTGTGCAGCAGGCCGAAGTCGCGGTTGTTGACCAGCTCGCGCTCCTGCGACTCGCGCACCGCCTGGACGGTGAGCCTGAGCTGCTGCTCGGTCTGGTCCATCGGGTCGCCGAACAGGTCCGCGACCCGGGTGTGCACGCGCAGCACGGTCTGCGAGACGCTCAGCTCGTACTCGCGCGGGCCCGGGTCGTAGTCCACGAACGTGCCCGGCAGCGTGTGCTCGCCCCGGTGGCCGGCCGACAGCTCGATGGCCGCCTCGCCGTGCTTGGTCTGGGGGGCCGCCCGCCGGGCGCGGTGGCGGTCGAGCCGGTCGCGCAGGGCGGGCGTGCTCTCGGCCAGCGCGCGCAGCTCCTCCCACGGCAGGGCCAGCACCGTGCACCTGGTGCCGGCCTCCAGCGTGTCGTGCCGTACGGCCCGCTCGCCCGGCGGCTCGGTCCCGGCGTGGTCGCCCTCGCCGAGGGTGCCGAGCACCAGGCGGTTGCCGTAGTCGCCCGGCTGGAACCGGGTGACCCGGCCGTCGGCGACCAGGATGATCTCGTCAGCCGGCCGTCCGGCCCGCGCGATCGTGTCGCCGCGGGCGTACTCCCGCTGCTCGAACAGCCCCGCGAGGGTGTCGAGCAGGCGGTCGTCGTCGAGCCCGTGCAGCGGCGGCAGCTCGGTCAGGCTCGGCGGCACCACCCGCACCCGGGCGCCGGTGCGCGAGAAGCTCACCCGGCCACCGCCGACCATGTAGGTGAGCCGCCGGTTCACCCGATAGGTGCCGGCGGTGTCCACCCACGGAAGCATCCGCAGCAACCAGCGGGAGGAGATCTCCTGCATCTGCGGAGGCGTCTTGGTCGTCGTGGCGAGTTTCCGCGCCGCGGCGGTATCCAGGCTCAGCCGCTGATCCGACTCCGTCAACACAAACACCACCAATTCTTGGACCGGACGGACGAAGGGGCTGCTAGCCGTTCCTGCCGAGCTCGACGTCCTCCAGGACGCCGAGCGCGTCGGGCACCAGGACGGCGGCCGAGTAGTAGGCGCTGACCAGGTAGGAGATGATCGCCTTCTCGTTGATGTTCATGAAGCGCACCGACAGGCTCGGCTGGTACTCGTCGGGGATGCCGGTCTGGTGCAGGCCGACGACGCCCTGGTTCTCCTGGCCCGTCCGCATGAGCAGGAACGACGTGGTGCGCTTGCCGGTGACCGGGATCTTGCTGCACGGGAAGATCGGCACGCCGCGCCAGGCCGGGATGCGGTGGCCGTTGACCTCGCTGGCCTGCGGGTAGAGGCCGCGCTTGCTGCACTCCCTGCCGAACGCGGCGATGGCCTGCGGGTGCGCGAGGAAGAAGGCCGGCTCCTTCCAGACGACGGCCAGCAGGTCGTCGAGGTCGTCGGGCGTGGGCGGGCCGGAACGGGTGCGGATGCGCTGGCTGAAGTCGGCGTTGTGCAGCAGGCCGAACTCCCGGTTGTTGATCAGCTCGTGCTCCTGGCGCTCGCGCAGGGCCTCGATCGTGAGGCGGAGCTGCTGGTCGAGCTGGCTCATCGGCTGGTTGTACAGGTCGGAGACCCGGCTGTGCACCCGCAGGACCGTCTGGGCGACGCTCAGCTCGTACTCGCGGGGGGACTGCTCGTAGTCCACGAACGTGCCGGGCAGCGCGACCTCGCCGGAGTGGCCGGAGGCCATGTCGATCGCGGCCTCGCCGTAGGCGTTCTGGGCGTGGTCGCCGGCCGCCTGCCGGCTCTGGATGTGCTCGCGCAGCGCCGGGGACTGCTCGGCCAGCTGCTCGAAGGTCTGCCTGGACAGGGTGAGCACGGTGGTGTGCGTCTTGGCCGTGGCGGTGAAGTCGTAGGTGCCGCCGCCGGTCAGCGCCTGCTCGCCGAAGTGGTCGCCGTCGGCCAGGACGCCGAGGTTCTGCTCGTCGCCGTAGGCGCCCTGCCCGACCTTGCCGACCCGGCCGTGGGCGATCAGCACGAGCTGGTCGGCCGGATCGTCCTCCCTGACGATGGCCTCGCCCGGCTCGATCTCGCGCTGCTGGAAGCGGTCGGCCAGCGCTTCGAGCACCTCCATGTCGTCGAAGCCGCGCAGCATGGGCAGCTCGGTCAGCTCGGCCGGGATGACCCGCACGTCGGAGCCGGTCGTGGAGAACGTGATGCGCCCGTCGCCGAGCGTGTACGTCAGGCGCCTGTTGACCCGGAACACGCCACCGGAGCACTGCACCCACGGCAGCAGCCGCAGCAGCCACCTGGAGGTGATCTCCTGCATCTGCGGAGGTGTCTTGGTGGTGGTCGCGAGCTGTTTGGCGGCCTCGGTACTGAGGCTGAGCTGCCCGTTGCCGTTCAAGGGCGCGCTGGAGTCGGTGGTTTCTGTCATGGTGCACCGCCAATCTCGGTGTGGGGTCTAGCCGGGGTTGCGGGAGGAACGGAGTTCCAGGGGGAGGGAGAAGGTGAGCGTCTCCTCGGTCACGGTCACGGGCTCCACGTCGGTGTAGCCGTGGCCGGCGAGCCAGCCGAGCAGGTCCTCGACCAGCACGTCGGGTACGGACGCGCCGGAGCTGACCCCGACCGTGCCGACGCCGCCGAGCCATCGCGGGTCGGCGTCGCCGGCCCGGTCGACCAGGTGGGCGGCGGGGGCGCCGGCGTGCAGCGCGACCTCGACCAGCCGCCGGGAGTTGGAGGAGTTGGCCGAGCCGACGACGATGACCAGGTCGCAGCGGGGGGCGATGCGGGTGATCGCCTCCTGGCGGTTCTGGCTGGCGTAGCAGATGTCGTCGCTCGGCGGGTCGGCCAGCTGGGGGAACCGGTCGCGCAGCTCGGCGACGGCGCCCATGGTCTCGTCGACCGAGAGGGTGGTCTGCGACAGCCAGGTCATGCGCGCCGCGCCGCTCGCGGTGACCTCGTGGGGCCTGGCCGGATCGACGACGTGGATGCGGCCGGGCGCCTCGCCGAGGGTGCCCTCGACCTCCTCGTGCTCGGCGTGGCCGATGAGCACGATCTCGTGGCCGGCCTCGGCCAGCCGCACCGCCTCCTTGTGCACCTTGGTGACCAGGGGGCAGGTGGCGTCGATCGTGCGCAGGCCGCGGCCCCCGGCCTCCTGCCGGACCGCGGGGGAGACGCCGTGGGCCGAGAAGATCACCAGCGCGCCGTCCGGCACCTCGTCGAGCTCGTCGACGAAGACCGCCCCGCGCTCGGTGAGGTCGGCCACCACGAACGTGTTGTGCACGATCTGTTTGCGCACGTAGACCGGTGGCCCGAAGCGCCGCAGCGCCTCCTCCACGGAGAAGATGGCCCGTTCGACGCCCGCGCAGTAACCGCGCGGGGCCGCGAGCAGTACGCGTCCCATCGGAGAGCCCCCTACTTGGTACGGTGCGCGAGCTGGTCGGCCAGGACGGACAGCGCACTGCCGGCCTCGGGCCCGATCGGCGCCCGGGCCAGGGCGGCCGTGGCCTCGCCCACGCGTTCGTCGATCATCGACTCGACCTGGTCGAGCGCGCCGGTGTCGATGAGGATGGTGCGCAGCCCGGCGGCCTGCTCCTCGGTGAGCGCCGGGTTGCCGTGCCAGGCGCGCAGGTAGCCGAGCTGCGCGGGCGAGGCGTGCGCCATGGCGTGCGCGATCATCACCGTGTGCTTGCCCTCGCGCAGGTCGTCGAGCGCCGACTTGCCGGTCTCGGCCGCCGAGCCGAACGTGCCCAGCACGTCGTCGCGCAGCTGGAACGCCTCGCCGAGCGGCACGCCGAACCGGGAGAAGGCGTCGAGGAGCTCGGGTGCGGCGCCGGCCAGGGCGCCGCCGATCTGCAACGGCCGCTCGACGGTGTACTTGGCCGTCTTGTAGCGGATCACCGTGAGCGCCTCCGGCACGCTCGCGCCGGCGCGGAGCTGGGCGAGGATGTCGAGGTACTGGCCGCTGATGACCTCGGTGCGCATGGCGTCGAAGAGGTGGTGGGCGGCCCGCAGGCGGACGGGCTCGACGCCGCACGACGACAGCAGGGTGTCGGACCAGGCCAGGCTGAGCGTGCCGAGCAGGATGCCGCCCGCGTGCCCGAACGCCTCCGCGGACGGGCCGTCGTGGAGGTCGGCGAGGTTGCGGTGGATGGTCGCCCGGCCCCGGCGCAGCTCGCTGCCGTCCATGATGTCGTCGTGGATGAGCAGCCCGGCGTGGCACAGCTCCAGGGCCGCCGCGGCGCTGACGATCTCGTCGCAGTCGGCGCCGCCCGCGCCCCGCCAGCCCCAGTAGCACAGCAGGGGGCGGATGCGTTTGCCGCCGCCGAGGATGAACTCGGTCAGCAGCCGGTAGGCCGTCTGCACGTCGGGATCGGAGACGGGCGAACGCCATGTCTCAAGGAAGTCGGCGAGGCGTCGCTCGATCCGCGATCCGAGGTAGTGCTGAGTGAAGCTCACCGGCATCCGCTCGGCTCCTTCTGGTCGGGACGCACTACCAATAGTTACTACTTGAATACAGAGCGTGTAAAGTGTCTTGGGCCTTTCAACTATTTCTTTTGGCTCATCGCAACACCGTCAGGGGATGTCATGACGACCCTGTTGCCGTACGTTTCCACTCCCCAAGACCTCCGCGCCCTGCCCGCCGAGCTGCTGCCCGGCCTCGCCCGCGAGATCCGCGACTTCCTGGTCGAGAAGGTGAGCGCCCGCGGCGGGCACCTCGGCTCCAACCTCGGCGTCGTCGAGCTCACGATCGCCCTCCACCGCGTCTTCGACTCGCCCGGCGACGCCATCGTCTTCGACACCGGGCACCAGGCGTACGTCCACAAGATCCTCACCGGGCGGCGCGACTCCTTCGACGCCCTGCGCTGCCGCGGCGGCCTCAGCGGCTATCCGAGCCGGGAGGAGTCCGTGCACGACCACGTCGACAACTCCCACGCCTCCGCCGCGCTCGCCTACGCCGACGGACTGGCCAAGGCGCGCCTGCTGACCGGCGACGCCGGCCGGGCGGTGGTCGCCGTGGTCGGCGACGGCGCGCTCACCGGCGGGCCGGCCTGGGAGGCGCTCAACAACCTGGGCGCCGCCCGCCACCGGCCGGTCGTCGTCGTGCTCAACGACAACGGCCGCTCCTACGCCCCCACCCACGGCGGCATAGCCGACCACCTCGCCCGCCTGCGCACGGCCGCCGACGTGACCGTCTTCGAGCAGCTCGGCCTGCGCTACCTGGGCCCGGTCGACGGCCACGACATCGCCGCGCTCGAAGCGGTCCTGCGCGCCGCCCGCGAGCTGCGCGCCCCCGTCGTGGTCCACTGCGTCACCCGCAAGGGCCGCGGCTACGACCCGGCCGAGCGCGACCACGACGAGCACCTGCACGCGATCCCGGCCACCGATCCGGCCACCGGCCGCCCCCTCGCGGCCGGCGCCGCCACCTGGACCGACGCGTTCGCCCGCCACCTGTGCGTGCTCGGCGAGCGCCGCGACGACCTGGTGGCCGTCACCGCCGCGATGCCGGGGCCGACCGGGCTGGCCTGCTTCGGGCGGCGCTTCCCCGGCCGCATGTTCGACGTCGGCATCGCCGAGCAGCACGCGCTGGCCTCGGCGGCGGGCATGGCCATGGCGGGCCTGCACCCCGTGGTCGCCGTCTACGCGACGTTCCTCGGGCGCGCTCTCGACCAGGTGCTGATGGACGTCGCCCTGCACGGGCTGCCGGTGACGCTCGTGCTCGACCGGGCCGGGCTCACCGGCCCCGACGGGCCCAGCCACCACGGCATGTGGGACCTGGCGGCGCTGGCCATGGTGCCCGGCATGCGGGTGGCCGCGCCGCGCGACGCCCGCCGGCTGTGCGAGCTGCTGGAGGAGGCGGTCGAGCGCCCCGGGCCCACCGCGCTGCGCTTCCCCAAGGCGGCCGCCGGTCCCGAGCTGCCGCGCGTGGGGCGGCTCGGCGACGTCGACGTGCTCTTCGCGGGCGGTCCCGACGTGCTGCTGGTGGCGGTCGGGCCGATGGCCGGGCCGTGCCTGGGCGCGGCGGCCATGTTGTCGGCCGCCGGGATCGGCGTGACCGTGGTCGACCCCCGCTGGGTGATCCCGGTCCCGGCCGGTCTGCGCGGGCCGGCCGGGGCCGCCCGGCTGGTGGTGACCGTCGAGGACGGCCTGGCCGCCTGCGGGGCCGGCGCCCTGCTCCGGCAGGAGTGCGGGCCCCGGCAGCACATCGTCAACCTCGGCCTGCCGCGCGAGTTCGTCGCGCACGGGAGCCGGGCCGGGTTGCTCGCCGAGGCCGGGCTCACCGGTCAGGGCATCGCGCACACCGTTCGAAGGGAGCTGGACAGGTGGCCGCTGTAGATCTCGGACTGCCGGTGCGACATCGGGCGCGCAGGGCGTCCAGGCAGGTCATGGTGGGGTCCGTGCCGGTGGGGGGCGACGCGCCCGTCTCGGTGCAGTCGATGACGACGACGGTGACGGCCGACGTCGACGCCACGTTGCAGCAGATCGCCGAGCTGACGGCGGCGGGCTGCCAGATCGTCCGCGTCGCGGTGCCGACCCAGGACGACGCCGACGCGCTGCCGGAGATCGCGCGCAGGTCGCAGATCCCGGTCGTCGCCGACATCCACTTCCAGCCGCGGTACGTCTTCGCCGCCATCGAGGCGGGGTGCGCGGCGGTCCGGGTCAATCCCGGGAACATCAAGAAGTTCGATGACAAGGTGGGCGAGATCACGCGGGCCGCGTCCGGCGCGGGGGTGTCGATCCGCATCGGGGTGAACGCCGGTTCGCTCGACCCCCGGCTGCTGGCCAAGCACGGCAGGGCCACGCCGGCCGCGCTGGTGGAGTCGGCGTTGTGGGAGTGCTCGCTGTTCGAGGAGCACGGCTTCCGCGACATCAAGCTCTCCGTCAAGCACCACGACCCGCAGGTGATGACGGCGGCCTACCGGATGCTGGCCCGCAGTTGCGACTACCCGCTGCACCTCGGCGTCACCGAGGCCGGGCCGCTCATGCAGGGCACGATCAAGTCGGCGGTGGCGTTCGGGATCCTGCTCGACGAGGGCATCGGCGACACGATCCGCGTCTCGCTGTCCGCGCCGCCGGTGGAGGAGGTCAAGGTCGGGATCGGGATCCTGGAGTCACTGGGGCTGCGGCGGCGCAGGCTGGAGATCGTCTCCTGCCCGTCGTGCGGACGGGCCCAGGTGGACGTGTACGGGCTGGCCGAACGGGTCACCGCGGCGCTCGACGGATTCCCCCATCCGCTGCGGGTGGCGGTGATGGGCTGCGTGGTCAACGGGCCGGGCGAGGCCAGGGAGGCGGACCTGGGGGTGGCCTCGGGCAACGGCAAGGGGCAGATCTTCGTCAGGGGCGAGGTGGTCCGCACCGTCCCCGAGTCGCGGATCGTGGAGACGCTGGTCGAGGAGGCCCTGCGGCTGGCCGGAGAGGCGTCCTGACGGTCGCCGGAAGCGCATGGGCCGGGCGATGTCCCTGACGGAGGAGTGGGACATCGCCCGGCCGCGCGGTCCAGGTCGTGAGGGGGTATCTCCGCCCTGGACGTCTAGGGGCAACGCCGTTCAGTTAGGGCTGGGGTAACGGCGTCAAGGACTGGCCGGGATCATGGCGGTGCTGATGGTGGCTTTGTAGGTGGTCCGGTCGATGGCGGGTCCACGTGCGTTGTATTTGGAGATCGCGCGTTTGACGATGCGGTCTTTGGTGCGGACTCGCCGGGCGGGCAGGAGATGGGCCAGGACGTGACGGCCGAT
>NZ_JBSFGJ010000004.1:0-77219 GCF_053596515.1 Nonomuraea sp. NPDC001684 | reverse complement strand
CGGCCACCGACGGCGCCGCCCCGGCCGTCGAGCCCACCCCGAGCGACCCGGCCGTGACGAGCAGCGCCCCGGCCACGCCCGCCACCTCCGAGCCCGTGCCCGAGCCCACCCCCACGGCTCCGCCCGAGGAGACCGAGGTCCACCGGTTCGACATCAGCGCCGCCGGCGCCCCCTCGTACGTGGCCTCCGGCAAGGTCCCCGGCCGCCTGCTGAACCAGTACTCGCTGTCGGAGTACGAGGGCCACCTCCGCGTCGCCACCACCCTCACCGCCACCGACGGCGGCAACAGCGCCAGCAGCGTGTACGTGCTCGACGCCGCCACCATGGCCAAGACCGGCGAGGTCGGCGGCCTCGGGAAGGGCGAGCGCATCTACTCGGTCCGGTTCATCGGCCCGGTGGGCTACGTCGTGACGTTCAAGCAGGTGGACCCCCTCTACACGCTCGACCTGCGCGACCCGGCCGCCCCCAAGGTGACCGGCGAGCTGAAGATCACCGGCTACTCGGCCTACCTGCACCCCGGCGCGGACGGCCGGCTGATCGGCATCGGCCAGGAGGCCAGCGACAAGGGCAGGACGCTCGGCACGCAGGTCTCGCTGTTCGACGTCAGCGACCCGGCCGCCCCGCGCAGGCTGTCGCAGCTCTTCCAGAAGGAGTCGGGCTCCGAGGCCGAGTGGGACCCGCACGCGTTCCTGTACTGGCCGAAGACCGGCCTGTCGGTGCTCCCGCTGATGACCCCCAAGGAGTCGGGCGCGCTCGTGCTGAAGATCGACGACTCGGCCGTGAAGAGGCTCGGCATGATCAAGCACCCCACCCACCAGGACAAGGACTACACCTACCAGCCCGGCATCCAGCGCTCGATCGTCATCGGCGACGCCCTCTGGACGCTGTCCTGGGACGGCCTCCAGGTCAACGACGCCACGACGCTGGCCCGTCAGGCCTGGATCCCGCTGCGCTGACCCCCCTGAGGGCGGGTGACCGGTCCGCCGGTCACCCGCGCTCCGGCGCGACCACGGGCACGATCTCGGGGGCGCCCAGCCGGATGGCGTCGGCCTCCTGGTCGGAGTCCTGCTCCTGGGAGCGCCGCTCGGCCTCGACGCGCTTGGTGTAGTACTCCACCTCGCGCTTCACCTGCTCGGCGTCCCAGCCGAGCGGCCCGGCCAGCAGCTCGGCGGCCTCCTGCGCCACGGCCAGGCCGCGGTGGAAGGTCTCGATGGAGATGTGCGTGCGCCTGGTCAGCACGTCGTTGAGGTGCCTGGCGCCCTCGTGGGTGGCGGCGTAGACGATCTCGGCCCGCAGGTAGTCGTCGGCCCCGGCCAGCGGCCGGCCCAGCGACGGATCGCCCTCGATCAGCTGGAGCACCTCGTCGATGAGCGAGCCGTAGCGCTGGAGCAGGTGCTCGATCCGGGCGACGTGCAGGCCCGAGGTGTGGGCGAGGCGGTAGCGGGAGTTCCACAGCGCCTGGTAGCCCTCGGCCCCGGCCAGCGGGATGCGGTCGGTGCACGAGCGCGGCACCCGCTGGTCGAGCCCGTGCGCCACCGCGTCCACCGCGTCGCGGGCCATGACCCGGTACGTCGTGTACTTCCCGCCGGCGATCATCACCAGCCCCGGCACCGGATGCGCCACGACGTGCTCGCGCGACAACTTCGACGTCTCGTCGGACTCCCCCGACAGCAGCGGGCGCAGCCCGGCGTAGACGCCCTCGACGTCGTCGCGGGTCAGCGGCACCGACAACACGGCGTTGACGTGGTCGAGCAGGTAGTCGATGTCGGCCCGGGAGGCGGCCGGATGGCCCTTGTCGAGCGTCCACTCGGTATCGGTGGTGCCGATGATCCAGTGGCGGCCCCACGGGATCACGAACAGCACCGACTTCTCCGTGCGCAGGATGATGCCGGTGCGGGAGTGGATGCGGTCGCGCGGCACCAGCAGGTGGATGCCCTTGGAGGCCCGTACGTGGATCTGGCCGCGCCCGCCGACCAGCTCCTGGATGTCGTCGGTCCACACGCCCGTGGCGTTGACGACCTGCTGGGCGCGTACGTCGAACTCGGCGCCGGTCTCCAGGTCGCGCGCCCGCACGCCGGTGACCCGCTCGCCCTCCCGCAGGAACCCGACCACCTGGGCGCGCGGCGCGATCCGGGCGCCGTACGTGGCGGCGGTGCGCAGCATGGTCATCACGTATCGGGCGTCGTCGACCTGGGCGTCCCAGTACTGGACGGCGCCGGTGAGTGCGCTCTTCTTCAGCGCCGGGGCCAGCCGCAACGCTCGTGACCTGGACAGATGCCGATGCCCCGGCACCCCGCGGGTGAGGCCGGAGGCGAAGCCGAGCGTGTCGTAGAGCGCCACGCCGGCGCCCACGTAGCCGCGTTCCCACCCGAAATGGGTCATCGGGAACAGGAACGGCACCGGCCGGACGAGGTGCGGCGCCAGGCGCTGGAGCAGCAGCGCCCGCTCCTGCAGCGCCTCGCGCACCAGGTCGAAGTTGAGCTGCTCCAGGTAGCGCAGGCCACCGTGGATGAGCTTGGACGAGCGCGACGAGGTGCCCGAGGCGAAGTCGCGGGCCTCCAGCAGGGCCACGTCGAGGCCCCGGGTGGCGGCGTCGAGCGCGGTGCCCGCCCCCACCACGCCGCCGCCGACCACGACCACGTCGAACTCCTGGGCGGACATCTCCGCCAGCGCCGCCGCGCGCTCGGTGGGCCCGAGCCGGGCCACGCTCCTACCCGCCGTCATCGTCTCCCCTTGCGTCGACTGCGGTCAGTACCTACCCGTACGCCCGGTTCCATGTAACGCAAGGGACGGCTCAGGCGCGTACGACCTTGACGCCCGCGTCGGTGAGCCGGCCGGTGAGCTCGTCGGAGAGCCGCTCGTCGGTGACCAGCGTGTCGATCTGCTCGATCGGGCAGATGCGGGAGAAGGCCCGCCGGCCCACCTTGGAGGAGTCGGCCACCACCACGACCTGGGCGGCCCGGCTGATCAGCAGGTTGTTCACGCTGGCCTCGCCCTCGTGGTGGGCCGAGGCGCCCAGCTCGACGTCGATCGCGTCGACGCCGAGGAAGGCCACATCGAGGGTGACCTGTTCGAGCACGCCCGAGGCCAGCGGCCCGATCAGCTCATACGACTGCTGCCTGGCCACCCCGCCGGTGACCACGATCTTGACGTGCTGCCGCACGGTCAGCTCGGCGGCGATGTTCAGGGCATTGGTGACGATCGTGAACCCGCTCTCCAGCGTGGACAGCGTGGCGAGGGTGCGGGCCAGCTCGGAGGTGGTGGTGCCGCCGTTGAGCCCGACCACGGCGCCCGCGCTCACCAGGTCGGCCGCCGCGGCCGCTATGCGGTGCTTCTCGTCGGCGTGCCTGGCCGTCTTGTAGCGCAGCGGCAGGTCGTAGCTGACGCTCTGGGCGACGGCTCCGCCGCGCGTGCGCATGAGCATCTGCTGCTGGGCGAGCTGGTCGAAGTCACGCCGGATCGTGGCGGTCGAGACGTCGAGCGCCTGGGCGGCCTCCTCCACCGACAGCCTGCCCTCCTGGGCGAGCAGCTCCAGGATGGCGTTCCAGCGATCGTAGCGGGACACGAAGCCTCCAATGAGATCCGGACGGGATCAAGCGTGGCACAGGCAGGCAGGTGAGGGCGACCACTGCACAAAACTGCGCTTTTACTGTATAAAAAAGGCAGAAACAAACACCAACGGGGAGGAACGCGGTGACCACCCATACCGAAGCCGAGATCGAGTCCCAGCCGTCCTGCTGGCGCCGCGCGGTGGCCGACGTGCCTACTGGCGCGCTGCCCGAGCCCGGCGAGCGGGTGGCCGTCGTCGGCTGCGGCACGTCCTGGTTCATCGCGATGGCCTACGCCACGCTGCGCGAGCGGGCCGGGCTGGGCGAGACCGACGCGTTCGCCGCGTCCGAGGCGCCGGTCGGCCGCTCCTACGACAGGGTGCTCGCGCTGACCCGGTCCGGCACCACGACCGAGGTGCTGGAGCTGCTGTCCAGGACGAGCGCCCGCACGACGGCCATCACCGCCGACCCGAAGACGCCGGTCATGACGGCCGCCGACGAGGTCATCGTGCTCGACTACGCCGACGAGAGCTCCGTCGTGCAGACCCGCTTCGCCACCACCCAGCTCGCCATGCTCCGCGCCAGCCTCGGCGAGGACCTGACCGGCGCGATCGCCGACGCCGAGCGGGCCCTGGCCGAGCCGCTGCCCGCCGGGCTCGTCGAGGCCGAGCAGTTCAGCTTCCTCGGCAGCGGCTGGTCGGTCGGCCTGGCCCAGGAGGCCGCACTCAAGATGCGCGAGGCGTCCCGGTCGTGGACGGAGGCGTACCCGGCGATGGAGTACCGGCACGGCCCGATCAGCATCGCGGGCCCCGGCCGCGTCACCTGGATGCTCGGCACCGCCCCCGAGGGCCTGCGCGAGCAGGTCGAG
The DNA here is from genome assembly GCF_053596515.1 of Nonomuraea sp. NPDC001684. Classification (NCBI taxonomy): domain Bacteria; kingdom Bacillati; phylum Actinomycetota; class Actinomycetes; order Streptosporangiales; family Streptosporangiaceae; genus Nonomuraea; species Nonomuraea sp. NPDC001684. The sequence goes on along the minus strand of NZ_JBSFGJ010000004.1, from coordinate 72,803 downwards.
GCGACCGGCGGCACGTTCTTCGAGAGCGGCCTCGACCCCATGGCCGAGCTGGTGCGCGCCCAGCGGGTGGCGGTCGCGCGGGCCTTCGCCCGCGGGCTGAACCCCGACGAGCCCATGCACCTCACGCGATCTGTGATCCTTTCTTCATGAGCCTTACTCTCGCCGACGCCCGGATCGTGACCCCCGAAGGGGTGCACGAAGGGTGGCTGACCATCGAAGACGGCCGCATCACGCATGTCGGCCACGGATCGGCCCCCAGCCCCGGCCTGAGCCTCGGGGGGCGGCACGTCGTCCCCGGCTTCGTCGACATCCACAACCACGGCGGCGCGGGCGGGTCGTTCCCCACCGGCGACCAGGACAAGGCCCGCGACGCCGTGGCCCTGCACCGGCGGCACGGCACGACCACGATGATGGCCAGCCTCGTTACCGACGCGCTCGACGAGCTGTCCAGGGCCGCCTCCTCGCTGGCCGAGCTGTGCGAGGAGGGGCTGCTGGCGGGCATCCACTTCGAGGGGCCGTACATCGCCAAGGCCCGCTGCGGCGCGCACAACCCCGCCCTGCTGCGCGAGCCGTCGCCGCAGGAGCTGTCGGGGCTGGTCAAGGCCGCGCGCGGGCACGCGCGCATGGTCACCGTCGCCGCCGAGCTGCCCGGCGGCCTGGACACGATCCGCACGGCCGTCGGCGAGGGCCTGATCGCGGCGCTCGGCCACAGCGACGCCGACTACGACCAGGCGATCGCCGCCATCGAGGCGGGCGCCACCGTCGCCACCCACCTGTACAACGCGATGCCGCAGCTCGGCCATCGCGCGCCCGGCCCGATCGCGGCCCTGCTGGAGGACGAGCGCGTCACGGTCGAGCTGGTCAACGACGGCGTCCACGTGCACGCGGCGATGTTGCGCCTGGCCTACGAGGTGGCCGGGCCCGGCCGGACGGTGCTGATCACCGACGCGATGGCGGCCACCGGCCTCGGCGACGGCGACTACGTGCTCGGCCCCATGCGGGTGCGCGTGACCGACGGCGTGGCCAGGCTGGTCGAGGGCGGCTCGATCGCGGGCTCCACCCTCACCATGGACGCCGCCTTCCGCCGCGGCGTGCGCGAGCTCGGCATGTCGCTGCCCGACGCGGTCCAGGTGGCCTCGCTGACCCCCGCCAGGGTGCTCGGCCTGGCCGAGGAGATCGGTTCGATCGCCGTCGGCAAGGCGGCCGACCTGGTGGTGCTCTCCGGCGAGCTGGAGGTCGACGGCGTGATGAAGAACGGCGACTGGATCACGGAGCCCTGATGATCATCACCGTGACGCTCAACGCCGCGCTCGACGTGACCTACGAGGTCCCGTCCGTCGCCTGGGACGGCGTCAACCGGGTCGGCGCCGTCCACCGGCGGGCCGGCGGCAAGGGCGTCAACGTGGCCCGCGTGCTGGCCGCCCTCGGCCAGGAGGTCCTGGTCACGGGGCTGGCGGGCGGGCCCACGGGTCGCGCGATCGAGCACGACCTGCAAGCCGCGGGGCTGCCCGCCGCGCTGACCGGCATCGCCGCCGAGTCCCGCACCACGCTGGTGGTCTCCGAGCCGGGCGGGGCCACGCTGTTCAACGAGCCCGGCCCCGAGGTGAGCGCGGCCGAGCTGGCCGCGTTCGTGGAGCACTACAGGTCGCTGCTGGCCGGGGCCGACGCGGTGGTGGTCTCCGGCAGCCTGCCGCGCGGCGTCCCCGCCGACTTCTACGCGACGCTGGCCGCCGTCGCCGCCCGCGCGGGCGTGCCGGCCATCGTCGACGCAGACGGCGACCCGCTGCGGCACGCGCCGGAGGGCCGTCCGGCCGTCGTCAAGCCCAACGCCGAGGAGCTGGCCAGGGCGGTTCCCGGCGGCACCCCCGAGGAGGGCGCCCAGGCGCTGCGCGAGCGGGGGGCCGAGGCCGTGGTCGTCTCCATGGGCGCCGGCGGGCTGCTCGCCGTGACGGGCGAGGGCACCTTCCGGGCGCGGATGCCCTACACCGTGCGGGGAAACCCGACCGGGGCCGGCGACTCGCTGGTGGCGGGGCTCGCGCTGGGCCTGGTCGAGGGCTCCCCGTGGCCCGACCGGCTGCGGCGGGCGGCGGCGCTGGGCGCGGCCGCCGTGGCCGCGCCGGTCGCCGGTGACTTCGACGGCGAGGTCTACGCCGACATACACCCCCAGATCGTCATCACGTAAGGAGCTCGTCATGGCCCTCGCCGGAATCGGCGACATCGTCCGGCAGTCCCCCGCAGGGGTGGGCGCGTTCAACGTGATCCAGTTGGAGCACGCCACCGCGATCGTGGCCGGCGCCGAGGCGCTCGGCCTGCCGGTCGTGCTGCAGATCAGCGAGAACTGCGTGCGCTACCACGGCGCGCTCGAACCCGTCGCGCTGGCCGCGCTGGCCGTCGCGCGCCGCGCGGACGTGCCGGTCGCGGTCCACCTCGACCACGCCACCGACCGCGCGCTGGTGGAGGAGGCGGTGACGCTGGGCCTCGGCTCGGTGATGTACGACGCCTCCGCCCTGCCCGACGAGGAGAACGTGGCGGCCACGGCCGAGGTGGCGGCCTGGTGCCACGAGCGCGGCGTCTGGGTGGAGGCCGAGCTCGGCGAGGTCGGCGGCAAGGACGGCGTGCACGCGCCCGGCGCCCGCACCAAGCCCCACGAGGCGGTCGACTACGTCGCCAGGACCGGCGTCGACGCGCTCGCCGTGGCCGTCGGCACCTCGCACGCCATGACCACCAAGGACGCCGTGCTCGACCTGGAGCTCATCGCCGAGCTGCGGGCGGCGGTGCCGGTGCCGCTGGTGCTGCACGGCTCGTCCGGCGTGCCCGACGACGTGCTGCGCGAGGCGGTGGCCAACGGCATGAAGAAGATCAACATCGCCACCCACCTGAACAAGGCGTTCACCCGGGCCGTCCGCGACTACCTGGCCCACGACGAGCGGGTGGTCGACTCCCGCAAATACCTCAACGCGGGCCGCGACGCCGTGGCCCGCGAGGTGAGTCACCTGCTGGGCGTGCTCACCGGCTGAGCTCCTTGCGCATCACCACGGCCGACCGGCCGTCGAGGTCGGCCCGGCCGATCTCGGCGTAGCCGAGCGAGGTGTACAGCGCGATGTTCGAGGCCATCTTGACGTTGGTGTAGAGGCGCAGGGCGGGCAGGCCGAGCCGGGCGGCCTCCCGCTCGGCGTAGGCCAGCAGGCCCCGGCCGATGCCCCTGCCGTGCAGGTCGGGCCGCACCGCCACGTTGTCCACCAGCAGCGCGCCCTCCTCGGGGATGAGCACGACCAGCCCTTCGAGGCCGTCGGTGACGTGCACCCGGCCCGCGGCGATGAGGGCCGCGTAGTCGGCCTCCATGGGCAGCGGCCGGGTGCCGATGATCTCGGCCCATGGCTGGTAGGCGTCATGGACGAGTTGCTCGACGGCGGCCCTGTCGGCCTCCTGCGCCAGTCTCATGCCCCCAATGATCGCAGCACCCTGTCGACCTGACGATCGAAGGTGCCGGGCGGATTGCGCGGGCTGTCGTGCGAGAGCAGGAACAGCCAGACCAGGCTCTGCAGCCTGCGGCAGTCGCGCAGCCGGCGCGCCTGCGGGCCGCTCAGCTCGAACCGGTCGGCGATCTCCACCTCGCCGTCCACCCACATGGAGACGTGCTCGGACAGCTCGGCCAGCTCGAAGGCCAGGTCGCTGCGCCCGGAGTCCTCGAAGTCGACGATGCGCACGCGGACGCCGTCCCACAGGAAGTTCGCCAGGTTGCCGTCGCCCGCCCCGAACGCCGGACGTACGCCCGACTCCCCCGGCCGCCAGCCCGCCAGCCAGCGCAGGCCCTCCTCGGCCGCGCGGTCGGCCTCCGGACCGCGCGGCCGCCAGGCGGCCAGCCATTCCATGACCTGGCCGGTGACCGCCTCGACCTGCCAGGGGCGTACCGGGACGGCCGCCAGCACGCCGGGCGGGACGGCCTCGTACAGCTGCGTGAGCGCCTCGGCCATGGCGGTCAGCGGCGCCTCCCCGGCCGCCAGGCCGCGCAGGGGCACGCCGTCGATCCTGGTCATCCGGACGACGCCGTCCTCGAAGGCGATCGGCCGCGGGGTCAGGCCCGGGGCGTGCTCGGCCAGCAGGGTGAGCGCCCGCCACTCGCGCTCGGCCGCGCCCTCCTTGCCGTCGACGTAGCGCTTGGTGACGACGTCGCCGTCGATGTCGAGGACGTGGGTGTGCACGAGATCGGCCATGCTACGGCAGGATACGGCCTGCCCTACGAGCCGACGCCCGTCACCACGGCAACGGCAGGCCGTCGCGGAAGAAGCCGCCGGTCACCACGGCAACGGCAGGCCGTCGCGGAAGAAGCCGCCGGTCGGGCCGTCGTCGGGCAGGTCCGCGGCCCACACCACGCTCCGCGCGCCCTCGGCGACCGGCCGCCCGCCGGGACCGCCCATGTCGGTCGCCACCCACCCCGGGCAGACGGCGTTGACCAGGATGCCGTCCCCGCGCAGCTCGGCCGCGAGCATCCTGGTCAGCGCGTTCAGCGCCGTCTTCGACACCGTGTACGCGGGCGTGCCGCCGCCCATCGAGGCCAGCGAGCCGATCTCGCTGGAGACGTTGACGATCCGGCCGTGCGCGCTGCCGCGCAACAGCGGCAGCAGCGCGAGCGTGACCCGCCAGGCGCCCAGCAGGTTCGTCTCCAGCGCCTCCGACACCACGCCCAGGTCCGCGTCGCAGGCCCGCTGCCAGGTGTCGTAGTGGATGGCGGCGTTGTTGACCAGCACGTCGACCCGCCCGTGGCTCTTCTCCAGCTCCCGCGCCAGATCGGCCGCCGACCGCTCGTCGGCGACGTCGAGCCGCCGCGCCAGCACCTCGCCGCCGATCCCCGCCGCCGCCTCGACGGCCTTGCGCTCGTCCCTGGCGGTCAGCACCACCGTGTCGCCCGCCGCCGCGAGCTGCCTGGCCACCTCCAGCCCGATCCCCCGGTTGGCCCCCGTGACCACGCACACCCGGTCCATCTCACGTCCCCCTCAACGTCGCGCGTCTGCGCCGCAGGAACTCCCGCTCGACCTCGTTGCCCGCACGGGCGATGGCCTCGCCGTACGCCCGCGCCGCCTCCTCGTCGCGTCCCAGCCGCCGCAGCAGGTCGGCCCGTACGGCGTGGAACAGGTAATAGCCTGTCACCTCCAGCCCCTCCACCAGCGCCAGCCCCGCCTCGGGGCCCTCCGCCTCGGCCACCGCCACCGCGCGGTGCAACGCCACGACCGGCCCCGGCGTGAACGCCAGCAGCAGGTCGTAGAGCTGGACGATCTGCCGCCAGTCGGTCTCCCCCGCGCTCGCCGCGTCGCCGTGCACGGCGTTGATCGCGGCCTGCACCTGGTAGGGCCCCGGCCGCCCCCACCGCAGGCAGCGCCGCACGATCGCCTGCCCCTCCTCGACCAGCGCGCGGTCCCACAGGGCGCGGTCCTGCTCGGGCAGCGGCACCAGCTCGCCGCCGCCCGCGGTGCGCGCCGCCCGGCGTGCCTGGACCAGCAGCATCAGCGCCAGCAGGCCCCACACCTCGGGCTCGTCCGGCATCAGCTCGGCGAGCAGGCGGCCGAGCCGGACGGCCTCCGCGCACAGGTCCTCGCGCACCAGCCGCTCGCCCGAACTGGCCGCGTAACCCTCGTTGAAGATCAGGTAGATCACCGCCAGCACCGCGCGCAACCGGTCCGGCAGGTCCGCCGCCGCCGGCACCCGGTACGGGATCCCCGCCTGCCGGATCCTGCTCTTGGCCCTGACCAGCCGCTGGGCCATGGTCGCCTCCGGCACCAGGAACGCGTGCGCGATCTCGGCCGTGGTCAGCCCGCCGAGCAGCCGCAGCGTGAGCGCCACCCGCGCGTGCGGGGCGAGCGCCGGATGGCAGCAGGTGAAGATCAGGCGCAGCCGCTCGTCCCGTACGGGCCCCTCCTCGACGGGCTCGTCCCTGGCGTGCAGCAGCGCCGCCTGCACGTACTTGTCGTGGCGGCCCGACTCCCTGCGCAGCCGGTCGACGGCCCGGTTCCTGGCGGTCGTGATGATCCAGCCGGCCGGGCTCGGCGGCGGACCGGCCTGCGGCCACTGCCGCAGCGCGATCGCGAACGCCTCCTGCACGGCCTCCTCGGCGACGTCGATGTCACCGAACACGCGGACGAGCACCGCCACCGCCCGGCCGTACTCCTCCCGGAAGGCCCGTTCTACCTGATCGGACATCCTGCAAACCACCTCGCCGACACGCGTGTCACCTTGCACGTCCTACACGAACGGCGGTGTCCCGATTCGACACGGCGGGCCGGTGGGGACCCCGGAAAGCAGTCGGCTCCGGCGGGCCGGTGAGGCCCCCGGAGAGCAGTCGGCTCCCGGAGGTCGCAACCCCCGGGAGCCGTTGTAGACGTCGCTCAGCCGCCGCCTCAGCGCTGGATCGGCGCGACCACGACCTCGACCCGCTGGAACTCCTTGATGTCGGAGTAGCCGGTGGAGGCCATCGTGCGCTTGAGCGCGCCCATCAGGTTCATCGAGCCGTCGGCCACGCTGGAGGGGCCGTGCAGGATCTGCTCCAGCGTCCCGACCGTGCCGAACTCCACGCGACGGCCGCGCGGCAGGTCGGGGTGGTGGGCCTCGGAGCCCCAGTGGAAGCCGTGGCCGGGGGCCTCGGACGCCCTGGCCAGCGGCGAGCCCACCATGACGGCGTCGGCCCCGCAGGCGATGGCCTTGGCGATGTCGCCCGAGGTGCCCATGCCGCCGTCGGCGATCACGTGCACGTACCGGCCACCGGACTCGTCCATGTAGTCGCGGCGCGCCGCGGCCACGTCGGAGATCGCGGTGGCCATCGGCACGGCCACGCCGAGCACGTTGCGGGTGGTGTGCGAGGCGCCGCCGCCGAAGCCGACCAGCACGCCCGCCGCGCCCGTGCGCATCAGGTGCAGCGCCGCGGTGTAGGTGGCGCAGCCGCCGACGATGACCGGCACGTCGAGCTCGTAGATGAACTGCTTGAGGTTGAGCGGCTCGGCGCGGCCAGAGACGTGCTCGGCCGAGACGGTGGTGCCGCGGATGACGAAGATGTCCACGCCGGCGTCGATCACGGCCTTGTGGTACTGGACCGTGCGCTGCGGCGAAAGCCGGACGGCCGTCGTCACCCCGGACGCCCGGATCTCCTCGATCCGGCGCCCGATCAGCTCCTCCTTGATCGGCGCGTCGTAGATCTCCTGGAGCCGCCGGGTCGCGGCCGCGGCGTCGAGGGCGGCGCACTCCTCCAGCAGCGGGGACGGGTCTTCGTAGCGCGTCCAGAGCCCTTCGAGGTCGAGGGGGGCCAGGCCGCCGAGCCGGCCGATCTCGATCGCGGTGGCGGGCGAGACCACGCTGTCCATGGGGGCGACGACGACGGGCAGCTCGAACCGGTAGGCGTCGATCTGCCAGGCGATCGACACCTCTTCCGGGTCACGGGTGCGTCGCGAGGGCACGAGCCCGATCTCGTCGAGCGCGTACGCCCTCCGCCCGGTCTTGCCCCGGCCGATCTCCACCTGCTGAGTCATGAACTTACCTTCTGTGATAGTTCGGAGCTTCCACGGTCATCTGGATGTCGTGGGGGTGGCTCTCCTTGAGGCCCGCTGCCGTGATCGGCATGAGCTCGCAGTCGGTGTGCATCTGCTCGATCGTGCGGCAGCCGGCGTACCACATGCCCTGGCGCAGACCGCCGATGAGCTGGTGGGCGACGGCCGCGACCGGCCCGCGGTAGGGCACCTGCCCCTCGATGCCCTCGGGGATGTACTTGTCGTCGCCGCCGACGTCGGCCTGCGCGTAGCGGTCCTTGCTGAAGGAGGTGCCGCCGCGCTCGCGGTTGCGCACCGCGCCGAGCGACCCCATGCCCCGGTACGACTTGAACTGCTTGCCGTTGATGAAGATCAGCTCGCCCGGCGACTCCTCGCAGCCGGCGAGCAGCGAGCCCAGCATGACCGTGTCGGCGCCGGCCGCGATGGCCTTGACGATGTCGCCGGAGTACTGGAGGCCGCCGTCGCCGATCACCGGCACCCCGGCCGGTGCGCACGCCTTGGACGCCTCGTGGATGGCCGTGACCTGCGGCGCGCCCACGCCGGCCACCACGCGGGTGGTGCAGATGGAGCCGGGGCCGACGCCGACCTTGACCGCGTCGGCGCCCGCGTCGACCAGCATCTGGGCGCCCGCCCTGGTCGCGATGTTGCCGCCGATGACCTGGACCTTGCTGTTGGCCTTGAGCTTGGCGATCATGTCGGCCAGCCCCTTGGAGTGACCGTGGGCCACGTCGACGACGACGACGTCGACCCCGGCCTCGATCAGCGCCTTGGCCCGCAGCTCGGCGTCGCCGCCGACGCCGATGGCCGCGCCGACCAGCAGGCGGCCGTCGGCGTCCTTGGTGGACAGCGGGTACTGCTCGCTCTTGGTGAAGTCCTTCACCGTGATCAGGCCGCGCAGCCTGCCGTCGGGGTCGACGAGGGGCAGCTTCTCGATCTTGTTCTGCCGCAGCAGCGCGAACGCGTCGTCGCGCGAGACCCCCACCGGCGCGGTGACCAGCGGCATCTTCGTCATGACCTCGCGCACCGGACGGCTCTGGTCGGTCTCGAAGCGCATGTCGCGGTTGGTCACGATGCCGACCAGCGTGCCCGCCACGTCCGTCACCGGCACGCCGGAGATCCGGTACGTCGCGCACAGCCGCTCGACGTCGGCCAGCGTGTCGTCGGGGCTGCAGGTCACCGGGTTGGTCACCATTCCGGCCTCGGACCGCTTGACCAGGTCGACCTGCTGGGCCTGCTCCTCGACCGACAGGTTGCGGTGGAGGATGCCGATGCCGCCCTGGCGCGCCATGGCGACCGCCATGCGGGCCTCGGTGACGGTGTCCATGGCCGCGGAGACGAGCGGGATGGACAGCGTGATGTCCCGTGACAGACGGGATCTGGTGTCGGCCTCACCTGGTTGGAGATCGGAGTAGCCGGGCACCAGCAGCACGTCGTCGAAGGTCAAACCCATCTCGGTGAACTTGGACATGCCTCGGCCCCCTCCTGACCTCTGCGCTGATTGACCTAAGTCTAGGGCCTGCCTCCAAAACGCAACGAAGCCGGGAGCACGACGGCCCCACGCCCCGTCGTGCGCCCGGCCTCGCCGTCCGGAACGCGCAAAGTGCAGGGGGATGGGACGGTCGGTGATCCGTCCCATCCCCCGGCCACCGGCACCCAGGCCTGGCGGCGTGTTCACGCCACCGAACCCCCCTCCGCGTCCTGATGGCGGCTGCCGCAAGGCCCCGCTTCAGGGTGCCGACGCTAGGTAAAGCCTGCGTCACTCAACGGCACGACGCAATGTGAAAACGTGCAATTGCACGAAGTTGCACGTTCCGCCGACGATTCCGCGGCAAGCCCCGGACACGCAGGCGGTACGGGGTTATCCTCGCGGCACGCCCGTGTCCCCCCGACGGAGCCGCCCATAATGCGTAATCAGCCCAGGCGCGTCGCAGAGCCCTTCGAGACGCTGGGCCTCGACCCGGCGCAGACCGCCCTTTACACGGCGCTGCTACGCCTGCACAGGGCGACGCGCACCGACCTCGCCCAGGCCATGGACGGCCCCGTCGAGAAGGTCGGCCGCCAGCTCGACGACCTGGTCAGGCTGGGGGTGGTCGACGAGCAGTCCGGCGAGTACCTGGCCAGGCACCCGGCGGCGGCGCTCGGCCGGGTCATCGCCGAGCGGCTCGACCGGCTGGCCGAGGAGAGCCGCAGGATCGACTCCGCGCTCGGCTCCATCCGCGGCCTGATCCACGACTACGACGCCGGCCGCGATTATCAGAGCGGCACATTCCCGGTGGAGATGGTGAACGGCGCGGACGTCCTCTACGAGAGTGTCGTCGGCATAGCCGTGCAATCGCCGCCCATGGAGTTGTTGACCGCAATCCCGGACGAGCGCACAATGGCAGATTTTGTTCGTAAATTTGCGGACCCATGGATTGATGCGCAAAAACGGCAACTTCTTACCGTTCAGGCGATCATTCCGGTCTCCACGCTGAGCCTGCCGGGCGTACGCGATCAGCTCACCCGGCTCCTCGACACCGGCGGCAAGGTGCGCACGCTCGACCGGGTGCCGAGCTGGTTCATGACGGCCGGGCCCGAGGTCGCCGGCCTGCCCGCCCTGTGGGGCGGCAACCTGCCCGACCACGCCTACAACTTCTACCTGGTGCGCACGCCGATCGTCGTCGGCATGCTGCGCTCGCTGTTCCAGGAGCTCTGGGGCCGCGCCGTGCCGCTGCCCTGGGGACGCAGGGGCGACGGGATGGTCCAGGTGCTCCGCCTGGCCGCGCAGGGCGTGTGCGACGACTCCATCGCCCGCCAGCTCGGCGTCTCGGTCCGTACGGTGCGGGCGAGGTTCGCCGACGCCATGGCCGAGCTGGGCGCGCAGTCGCGCTTCCACGCCGGCGTGGAGGCCGCCAGACGGGGATGGCTCAGCTAATACTCTCCGCCGGGGCCGCTTCGGTCATATGGTGGGAAGGTGCTGGAAGACGTCCCCCGCGACCCGTTCGCGGACGACCCGAACGACCCGTCCTCGGCGATGGGCGCTCTCGACGACGCCGAGCCACTCACCGCGGCCGAGCGCGACGAGGCCATCACCGACCTGGCAGACGTCGAGGTCTTTCGCTCCCTGCTCGAACCGCAGGGGGTGCTGGGCCTCGTGCTCGACTGCCCCGAGTGCGGCGAGCAGCACTTCTTCGACTGGGAGCTGCTGCGCGGCAACCTTCGCCAGATGATCGAGAAAGGCCAGCCCCAGGTGCACGAGCCGGCCTTCCACCCCGACCCCGCCGACTACGTCAGCTGGGAGTACGCCCGAGGCTATGTCGACGGCGTCATCGACACGGAGGAGCGCCGCTGATCGACTTCCTCCGAGACATCGTCCAGTAGCGCGCCCAGCAACCGCACCGCAGGGTCGGACGAGTCCCGCGCCCGGCCCCGCGCGACCGCGTCGAGCAGTTCGTCGGTCTTGAGCAGGTCGTCGGCCTCGAGAAGCGCATGGAGCTCGTCCTCCGGCGTCAAGCCGACTCCAGCTCGGCCATCTGCCGCAACCTGGCCAGCGCCCGATGCTGGGCTACGCGGACCGCACCTGGTGACATGCCGAGTACATTACCGGTCTCCTCGGCAGACAGCCCCGACACCACCCGCAACAGCAGCAACTCCCGCTGGTTGTCGGGCAGCCTGGCCAGCAGCCTGCGCGCGTGCTCGACCTCGATGTAGCGGACCACCGTCTCCTCGGGCCCCGGGCCGTCGTCGGGCCCGTCGGGCAGATCCTGGGTGGGCACGGCCGAGCGCACCGAACTGCGCAGCGCGTCGGCCACCTTGTGCGAGGCGATCCCGAACACGAAGGACGCGAAAGGCCGCCCCATGTCCCGGTATCGCGGCAGCGCGGACAACACCGCGATGCACACCTCCTGGGCTACGTCATCGGCAATGTGATATTGCCCTGAAACCCTGCCCAGCCTGGCGCGGCAATACCGCACCACCATGGGACGCAACTCCCCGAGCAGGGATTCGATCGCACTGCGATCTCCCTGCACGGCGAGGCTCGTCAGTTCCCTAAGGTCGGAGTCATCCGTCCGTGCCGGAAGTCTCGACGCGAGCCTTACCCCAATTTTGGCGTCGGCGACGCTTCCCTCGCTCACGATAGGCATGATGCCCGCACTGATCGGGCCTGTCCCCATGGCGAACGGCTACGGATTGGTCACATTGAAGCGACGATAACTAGCAGTAATCAGCCGACCACACTAAGCCTGATGAGCTGACATAATGTTTCACTCCATAAGCTGAAATGCACGACAATTGCCAGACCCCGACGCTTAACCGGCACTGCCGGTTTACTCCAATAATCCACCTCTTCCCCCAATTTCCCCCGCCCCCACCCCCTTCCGCCCCGTAAGCCCCAGCCACATTTCCCCACCCCCGGAAACCCACCAGCCCCCTCCCCGCACCCGCCCCCGGGCCCGCCGCACGGCGACGACCGACGCCGCCAAGGCCATGAAAGCCACCGGTCCGCCCAAGGGGGTGTTCAAGGGGCGTCGCAACGCGGTGATCACTCACTGGCGGCGGCCGGCGAAGCGAGCCGAGCGGGCTTCCGTAGTCCGAGTTGCAGGGACTGCGGAAGCCCATGACCGGACGCCCCCAGATCCCGACGTGGGTGACCTGAAGCCGGTCGAGGTCGGGACGGTTCGGTAGTCTCGTCCGATGGCGAAGATCTTGGTCACGGGGATGTCGGGAACCGGCAAGTCCACGGCGTTGGAGATGCTGGCGGCCCGGGGCCATCACGCCGTCGATACCGATACCGACCAGTGGAGCCACTGGGTGACCTTGCCGGACGGATCCACTGATTGGGTGTGGCGTGAGCCGGCCATCAGTGACCTACTCACCAACCATGGTGAAGGCGCACTCTTCGTGGCCGGCTGCAAGTCCAATCAGGGCCGGTTCTACCCGCAGTTCGACCACGTCGTCCTGCTGAGCGCGCCCGCTGAGGTCATGCTTGCCCGCATCGCGACGCGCACCAACAACCCCTTCGGCAAGCGTCCTGAGGAACGTGAAGCCGTCCTGCGTGACCTGGCCCACGTGGAGCCGCTGCTCAGGGCCACCTCCACGCTCGAGATCGACGCTTCTGCGCCGATCGACAGGGTCGTCCAGCAGCTTGAGGAACTCGCGCAAACGACGCCGTGACCGAGGGTTGCGGAGACAGGCGCACACCGGCCCTGCCGCTTCGGGGTTCAGGCGCAGGCCGCCAGGAGCTCCGTGAGGCGCTCAGCCGGGTGTCCCAGCCCAGCGTCTTGCGAGGTCGGACGGGCAACTCTGCGGCGACGGCACCGAGGCCCTCGCGGGTGTGGACCGAGTCGGTGCCCTCGGGGGAAGTACTACGCAGCAGGCCGTTGGTGTCCTCGTCGGAGCTTCACTGCCAGGGGCTGGCCGAGTCGCAGAAGTAGAGCGGGACAGCGGCGGTAGGGCGAAGACGCCGTGGGAGCCCAGTTCTGATCCCTGGCCTTAGGCAAGAGATCGCAGCAGCCGTGGCAGGGACGTGACGGTCTGACTGAAAGCCGACGGCCCGCACCGGCGAGACCGGGGACGGGCCGTGGAAAGCCGACGGCCGCACCCGAGGGAACCGGGACGGGCCGTGGGAAGCCGACGGCCCGCGCCGGAGGGAACCGGGCGGGCCGTACGGGCGCGGGGGAAACAGCCGGGTCAGTGGCCGTGACCGTGGCCGTGGCCCTGGCCGGCGGCCGGAGCCTCCTCCTCGGGCTTGTCCACCACGAGCGCCTCGGTCGTCAGGAGCATGCCCGCGATCGAAGCCGCGTTCTGCACCGCGGACCGGGTCACCTTGACGGGGTCGATGACACCCTGGGCGATCAGGTCGACGTACTCGCCGGTGGCGGCGTTGAGGCCCTGGCCGGCGGGCAGCTCGGCGACCTTGTGGGTCACCACGTAGCCCTCCAGGCCGGCGTTCTCGGCGATCCAGCGGGCCGGCTCGACCAGCGCGCGGCGCACGACGCCGACACCGGTGGCCTCGTCGCCGGTCAGGCCGAGGTCGTCGAGCTCCTTGCCCACGTGGATGAGGGCCGAGCCACCGCCGGAGACGATGCCCTCCTCGATCGCGGCGCGGGTCGCGGAGATCGCGTCCTCAAGGCGGTGCTTCTTCTCCTTCAGCTCCACCTCGGTGGCGGCGCCGACGCGCAGCACGCACACACCGCCGGCGAGCTTGGCCAGACGCTCCTGCAGCTTCTCGCGGTCCCAGTCGGAGTCGGACTGCTCGATGGCAATCTTGATCTCCTTGACGCGGTCCTCGATCGCCTGCTGGTCACCGGCGCCGTCGACGATGGTCGTGGCGTCCTTGGTGACGACGACGCGGCGGGCCGTGCCGAGCACCTCGAGGCCGACGTGCTCCAGCTTGAGGCCGACCTCTTCGCTGACGACCTGGCCGCCGGTGAGGATCGCCATGTCCTGGAGCATCGCCTTGCGGCGGTCACCGAAGCCCGGGGCCTTGACGGCCACGGAGGTGAAGGTGCCGCGGATCTTGTTGGTGACCAGGACGGCCAGGGCCTCGCCCTCGACGTCCTCGGCGACCACGAGCAGCGGCTTCTTGGTCTGGGCGACCTTCTCCAGCAGCGGCAGGAAGTCGGCGATGGAGGAGATCTTGCCCTGGGTGAGCAGGATGTACGCGTCCTCCAGGACGGACTCCATGCGCTCGGGGTCGGTCACCATGTAGGCCGACAGGTAGCCCTTGTCGAACTGCATGCCCTCGGTGAACTCGAGCTCCATGCCCATGGCGTTGGACTCTTCGACGGTGAGGACACCGTCCTTGCCCACCTTGTCGAACGCCTCGGCGATCAGCTCGCCGATCTTGGCGTCCTGGGCGGAGATGGTGGCGACGTTGGCGATCTCCTTCTTGTCGCCCACCTCGCGCGCGCTGGCCAGCAGCCGGTCGCTGATCTCCTTGGCGGCCTTGTCGATGCCACGCTTGAGCGACAGCGGCGAGGCGCCGGCGGCCACGTTGCGCAGGCCCTCGCGGACCATGGCCTGGGCCAGCACGGTGGCGGTGGTGGTGCCGTCGCCCGCGATGTCGTTGGTCTTGGTGGCAACTTCCTTGGCGAGCTGGGCGCCGAGGTTCTCGTAGCGCTCCTCCAGCTCGATCTCACGAGCGATGGTCACACCGTCGTTCGTGATCGTCGGCGCACCGAACTTCTTGTCGATGACGACGTTGCGGCCACGCGGGCCGAGGGTTACCTTCACGGCGTCCGCGAGGGCGTTGACACCGCGCTCAAGCGCGCGACGGGCGTCCTCGTCGAACTGCAGGATCTTCGCCATGCTGAAAGTCCTCTCCTGGCGTCGAAAGCCCCGGGCCCTCAAGAGCGCCCGGGGCTCGACACAACCGGCTTACTTCTCGATGATCGCGAGAACGTCGCGGGCGGAGAGCACGAGGTACTCCTCGCCGCCGTACTTGACCTCGGTGCCGCCGTACTTGCTGTAGAGGACGACGTCGCCCTCGGAGACGTCGAGCGGAATACGCTTGTCGCCGTCCTCATCCCAGTTGCCGGGGCCCACCGCGAGGACCTTGCCCTCCTGCGGCTTCTCCTTGGCGGTGTCCGGGATGACCAGACCGGAAGCGGTGGTCTGCTCTGCCTCAAGCGGCTGAACCACGATGCGGTCGCCGAGCGGCTTAACGGGAACCTTGGTGGCGGTCGTCACGATCGGACCTCCCCTTCAGATTTGAATGATCTAGAAGAGGCGACCAGCGGGGCCTGCCGTCGCGGGTGTCAGACCTGCCTCGTCGCACGTTGGCACTCTCAAGGTGAGAGTGCCAACAGGAAACATATGCAAGAGGGCCTTGACAGTCAACACGAACGCGTCTGCTCAGAGCGATCAGACGTAGGAACCCTCGGTCAGATCGGCGACGACGCCGGGCCGGGAGGGGTTCCAGCCGAGTTCGGCGCGCGTGCGTGTCGCGCTGATGCGCTGGCCGAGCGCCAGGGCCTCGGCGAAGCCCGCCCCCAACACCTGGGCCGCCTCGGCCAGCGGCCAGGGCTCGGCCTGCGGCTTGACGCCGGCGGACCGGGCCGCCGCCTCGGCCACCTCGGCGACCGGCACGGCCTCCTCGCTGATGCCGTGGTAGACGCGGGTGCCGCCCCTCTCCAGGACGGCCACGACGAGCTCGGCCAGGTCGTCGACGTGCACGAACGTCCAGGTGTGCGGCTCGCCGCCGGCGGTGACGTAGACCCCGGCGCCGCGCTCGGCGGCCTGCGCGCGCATCATGGCGGGGATGCCGCCGCCGCGCCCGTGGACGACGCCGGGCCGGATCACCGAGCCGCCGCCGTCGATGACCAGCTGCTCGATCTCGTGCCGGTACGCCACGAGCGGAATCGGGTCGGCCGGGCTGTCCTCGTGCCCGTCGGCGGTGGCGCCCAGCACCCACACGCCGCTGGTGAAGACCACCTTCCGGCCCGACGCGGCGAGCACGCCGATCGCGGCCAGGTCGGCCTCCTTGTCGCCGCCGAGCTGGGCGGCGACCACGATCGCGTCGATGTCCGGGGTGATCGCGGCGGCCAGCCCCGCGACGTCGGCCAGGTCTCCGTGACGCTCGTCCGCCACGCCCGGCACGCGCCGGGAGCCGTCGGCGGCGGGCCGCACCAGGACGGCCACCTCGTGCCCCTGCTCGGCCAGCCGCTCGACCACCGCGCCGCCGATGTACCCCGTCGCGCCCAGCACCAGCACCTTCATGATGAACCTACCTCGAAAATTTCTACGTTGAACATTTCGACGTCGTGGACAGTACCGCACGACGCCGAACATTTCAACGTCGAAGCTTTGGTAGGGTGAGCCCCGTGGATGACGCGGTGGACGTGATTCTCGGACAGTGGGCGCGGACACGGCCCGACGTCGACGTGTCCCCGATGGGCGTGATCGGCCGGATCTCGCGGGCCTCGCGCCTGCTGGAGCGCGGCGTGAAGGACTTCCTGGCCGAGCACGGGCTGGAGGCGTGGGAGTTCGACATGCTGGCCACGCTGCTGCGCAGCGGCGCCGACGCCACGATGTGCATGAAGGACCTGTCCACCTCGGCCATGGTCAGCCCCGGCGCGCTCACCAACCGGATGGACCACCTGGTCCGGCGCGGCCTGGTCCACCGCTGGCCGGCGCCGCACAACCGGCGCATGACGCTGGTCGCCCTGACCGACGAGGGCAGGAGGGTCGCCGACGAGATGCTCGTCCTGCACGCCGCCAACGAGGAGCGGCTGCTCGCCGGGCTGTCCGAGGGCGAGCGCGAGGCCCTGGCCGGGCTGCTGCGCAGCCTGCTGGTCTCCCTGGGCGACACCTCCCTGTGAGCGATCCCGAGTTGTGAGCGGAGTGCGTACATGGATCTCGACGCCTTCGGCGAGCTGCTGACCCCGCGCGGGCAGCGGGCGCTCGCCGAGGCCGCGGAGCTGGCCGGGACCGATCCGGTCGCGGCGGCGACCAGGCTGCGCCGCACCTACGACGCGGCGCTCACCTCCGCCGCGCTGACGCAGGCGGCGCTGCGCGAGCGCGCCGCGGCGAAGTTCGGCGCCGACGCCGCGGTCATGTACTTCACCCCGCACGGCCTGGAGCAGTCCACCCGCCGGGAGGTCGCCGACCACCGCGCCCGGCGCATGGGCGCCGGGCGGGTGATCGACGCCTGCTGCGGGGTCGGCGGCGACCTCCTGGCGCTCGCCCGCGCCGGCTGCGAGGTCGACGCCGTCGACCTCGACCCGCTGACCGTCGCCGTGGCCAGCGCCAACGCCGACGCGCTCGGGCTGGCCGGCCGGGTGCGGGTGCGCGTGGGCGACGCGGCGCAGGTCCGGCCCGAGGAGTACGACGCGCTGTTCGCCGACCCGGCCCGGCGCAGCGGCAAGGGCCGCACGTTCGACCCCATGGCCTACTCGCCGCCCTGGCCGGTCGTGCTCGACCTGGTCGCACGGGCGCCGCGGGCCTGCCTCAAGGTCGCCCCCGGCATCCCGTACGAGTTCATCCCCGACGGCGCGGAGGCCGAATGGGTCTCCTACAAGGGCGAGGTCAAGGAGGCCACCCTCTGGACCGGCCCCCAGGTCGGCCCCGCCCGGCGCGCCACCCTGCTGCCCGGCGGCCACACACTGACCGCCACCGGCGTCCAGGCCGCCGTCGGCCCGATGGGCCGCTACGTCTACGAGCCCGACGGCGCCGCGATCCGGGCCCACCTCGTCGGCGAGGTGGCCGAGATGGTCGGCGGACGCCTGCCCGACCCCATGATCGCCTACATCACCGCCGACGAGCCCAGCCACACCCCTTGGGCCTCCGGGTACGAGGTGGACGAGGTCATGCCGTTCTCGCTGAAAAAACTCCGCGCGGCTCTCCGCGAACGGCGGATCGGAAATGTCACCATCAAGAAACGCGCGTCGGCGATCGACATCGAACGCCTGCGCGCCGATCTCCGCCTTTCCGGCGAGAACTCGGTCGTCATTATCCTGACCCGCATTCTCGATAAGCCTTCAGTTATCATCTGCAACCCCTTCCCACCTGCCTGAACACTCCAAAGCGGTCATTCTTCCGCTAAATACGATCTTTCACTTCGACGCCGCCTGACCTTGATCGAAAGGCTAAGGTGGACGGGCGGGAGTTCTCCCCCTTATGCGGTAACCCGCGTACTCGCCCTTTCATCTGCAAACCGGACCTATCCCACCGCTGCGCGGCAGACCGTCGGCGAGCGAAGGAGCCTTTCGGTGGACCATTCCAACCACACCACCCTTCTTCAGGCAGGCGGCCAGTCCGCCATCTCCGAGAGGATGCGAGACCTCCTCGCGCGCGCCGCCCAGGACCATGTCTACGAGCAGCGCACCCAGGGAGCCGTGCTCGACGAGATCCGCCAGCGTCTTGAAGGCATGGAGTGGCTGCTGCGCGAGGTGCGCGAACGCGAGCTCGGCGGCCTGAGCGGCACCCTCGAGGCGGTGAGCGGGCGGCTCGACGACATCACCGCCAAGCCGCCGATGTGGGCGGAGGGCCTGGCCCAGCACGTCGAGGCCGTGCGCGACCACGTCGACGCCGTCGGGGAGAAGATCGGCCACGTCGACGCCCGGGTCGCGCCGGTGGCCGAGTTGCCGAGCCTGTGGGCGGACCTGGGCACGGTGGGCGAGGCCGTCGACGAGGCGCTCAAACGCCTGCAGTCGGTGCTCGACACCACCGACGGCATCACCCAGAACATGTCCGGCTTCGCCGCCAAGCTGACGCAGCTCAACTCCAGCATGGAGGCCGCGGCCAGCCGCTTCACCCGGCTCGACAAGTCGGTGGCCGACCTGTCGGGCCGCGCCGAGCGGGTCGAGAGCGTGGTCGGCGAGCTGGCCGAGAGCGTCGCGGCCACGTCGCAGCAGGTCGCCGTCAAGATCGACGCGGCCGAGCAGCGCCTGACCGGCCGCCTCGACGACACCGACCTGCACATCGCCGCCCGCCTCGACGAGGCCGACAAACGCCTGGCCGGCCGCCTCGACGAGACCGACGAGCGGCTGACCCAGCGCCTGAACGAGCGGCTCGACCGCGCCGACGAGCGCCTGGCCGCCAAGCTCGACGAGGGCGACCAGCGGCTCACGGTCCGGCTGGCCGACGTCGAGCAGCGGCTCACCGCCCGCCTCGACGAGGCCGACCAGCACCTCGCCGTCCAGCTCGGGGAGAGCGAGCTGCGGCTCAGCGGGCGGCTCGACGGCGTCGACTCCCGGCTCGACCGGGTCGAGGGCCGGCTCATGGGGCTCGACACCCGGCTCACCGGGTTCGACGGCCGGCTGGAGTCGGCCGACGAGTGCCTGGCCGACATCGACACCAGGCTCGACGGCGTCGACGGCCGCATCAGCGGCGTCGACAAGCGCCTCACCTCGGTCGACGGCCAGCTCGGCGGCCTCGGCAAGCGCATGGGCGCCATCGACGGCCACCTCGTCCGCCACGACGACCGCTTCGACGCCCTCGACGGCCGCCTGAGCGCGCTCGACGACCGCGCCTCGGCCACCGACCAGCGTCTGGCCGAGACCGCCGTGCGCAGCGAGGGTCGCTTCAACAAGCTCGACAACCAGATGGAGTCGATCGACGAGCGGCTGGTCGAGGCGGAGGAGCACCTGATCACCCGGTTCGACACCCTCGACGGCCAGTTCAGCGGGCTCGACAGCCGCTTCAACGGCCTCGACACCCACCTCAACGGCCTGGCCGCCCGCGCCGATCAGGCCGGCGAGCACCTGGAGTCGGTCGACGACCGCATCGAGGCCATGAACCAGCACGTCAGCCAGCTCCCGGCCGCCCTGGCCATCCCCGAGCGGGTCGGCGAGCTCATCGAGTCGCAGGCCGGCGCGCAGGCCGACCGCCTGTCGGCCGCCGCCGACGCGCTGACCGAGCTGGTGCGCTCCCGGCCCGACCGCGACGAGCTGAGCGAGACGGTCAGCGGCATCGTGCAGCCGGCCACCGACGACCTCACCAAGCGGCTGGCCGCGCTGGAGGAGACCATGCTGGCGCTGGCCGAGGCCCTGCTCCGGCCCACCAGGACCAAAGACTGACCCGCCCGGCGGTGGGGCACCTCCCGCGCCTCACCGCCGGCCTCCGGCCCCGCCAGGGCTCAGACGTGGACCGTCGTGATCGGCAGCGACGAGTCCGCCGGGATCTCCAGGGTCGAGGGGGTGACCCCCGCCGCCACCAGGTCGGATCCCAGAGCCGCGACCATGGCCCCGTTGTCGGTGCACAGCCCCGGCCGGGGCACCCGCAGCCGCACGCCCGCCGCGTCGCAGCGCTCCTGGGCCAGCGCCCGCAGCCGCGAGTTGGCCGCCACGCCGCCGCCGATCAGCAGGTCGTGCACGTCGTACTTCTTGCACGCCTGCAACGCCTTGCGGGTCAGCACGTCGACCACGGCCTCCTGGAAGGAGGCGGCCACGTCGGGCACGTGGATCGACTGCCCGGACGCCTCGCGCGCCTCGACCCAGCGGGCGACGGCCGTCTTGAGCCCGGAGAAGGAGAAGTCGAGCGTGCCGTCGTCGATCTTGCCCCGGGGGAAGGTGACGGCCGTGCCGGAGCCCTCGCGGGCGGCCCGGTCGATGTGCGGGCCGCCGGGGAAGGGCAGCCCGAGCACCCGGGCCACCTTGTCGAACGCCTCGCCGGCCGCGTCGTCGACGGTCGAGCCGAGCGAGATGACGTCTTCGGCCACGTCGGGCACCAGCAGCAGCGAGGAGTGGCCGCCGGAGACCAGCATGGCGATGCACGGCTTGGGCAGCGGCCCGTGTTCGAGCTGGTCGACGGCCACATGGGCGGCCAGGTGGTTGACGCCGTAGAGCGGCACGCCGAGGCCCAGCGCGTACGACTTGGCGGCGGCCACGCCCACCAGCAGCGCCCCGGCCAGGCCGGGCCCGGCGGTGACGGCGATGGCGTCGATGTCGGAGAACTTGAGCCCCGCCTCGGCCAGCGCCGCCTCGACCGTGGGCGTCATGGCCTCCAGGTGGGCGCGGGAGGCGACCTCGGGCACCACGCCGCCGTATCGGGCGTGCTCGTCCATGCTGGAGGCGATGGTGTTGGCGAGGAGCGTGTGGCCTCTGACGATGCCGATGCCGGTCTCGTCGCACGACGTCTCGATGCCCAGGACCAGGGGTGCGTCAGCCATCCAGCTTCCTTCTCATCATGATCGCGTCGGTGCCGTCGTCGTAGTAGCGGCGGCGGATGCCGATCTCCTCGAACTCGAAATGCCGGTAGACCGCCTGGGCGCGCGGGTTGTCGGCGCGTACCTCCAGGAAGATCTCGCGCGCGCCCCTGCGCCGCGCCTCGGCCAGCAGCTCGGTCAGCATCGCGCTGCCGATGCCGGTGCCCTGGTGCTTCTCCAGCACGGCGATGGTCTGCACGTCGGCCTGGTCGGACGCGACCGCGATGCCGCTGTAGCCGACGATCTCGTCGTCGGCCAGGGCCACCACGTAGTGGCGCGACCGCGGCATGTCGGCCAGCTCGCCGCGCATCATGCCCTCGCTCCACGCGTCGAGCGGGAACGTGGCCTGCTCGATCGCCATGACCGCGGGCAGGTCGGCCTGGGTCATCGGCCGCAGTCTCACGCCGTCACCCTCTTGGGCGCGCCCGGCACCACGGCGTCGGGCCTGCGCAGGTAGATGGGCCGCGGCGGGTCGAGCGGGACGCCCGCGGCCAGCCGCTCGGCGGCCAGCGCGGCCAGCGCGCCCGCGTAGGGGTAGGGCGGGGCGTCGTGGCGGCCCAGGACGTCGGGGTAGAGCCCGGCGCCGGCGCCCACGACCGGCAGGCCCTCGACGGGCACGTCGGCGGGCCGGTCGACGAACGGGCCGCCGGCACGGGTGCGCATGTCCTGGTAGCGCGCCCAGAACACCTCCTTGCGCCGGGCGTCGGTGGCGACCAGGAACGGCTCGCCGAGCCCGCTGCCGTAGGCGACCGCGTCGAGGGTGCAGATGCCGTACGCGGGCACGGCGAGCGTCGTCGCGAGCCCCTGGGCGGTCATCAGCCCCACGCGCAGGCCCGTGTAAGGCCCGGGGCCGCTGCCCGCGACGACGGCCGTCACGTCGCGCAGGGCGGCGCCCGACTCGGTCAGCACGCGTTCGATGGTGGGGACGAGCAACTCGCCGTGGCGGCGGGCGTCGATCGTCGTGGACTCGGCGAGCACCCGCTCACCGTCGTGGAGGGCGGCGGTGACGGCGGGCGTCGCGGTATCAAAGGCCAGGACCAGCACGACTGTTTAGCCTACCCGCCGGACGGGTCACACCCAGCCGGTACGCCGTTTCAGCCACTCCAGCGCGACCACTCCCTGCGCCCGCTGGAACGCCCTGAGCGTGGGCAGCCCGGGCGGATCGGGCAGCCGGCCGTTCCGGACGAAGTAGCCGGTCTGGGCCGCGACGACCGCGGTGACCGCCGGGTCGGGATCGTCGAACAGCTCGTGGGGCGCGGGGCCGCCCTGCATGCCGACCGACGGCAGCATGGCCACCTGGTCGTACCAGGGCGCGGCCAGGCAGGCCCACGGCCAGTCCACCACATAGACACGGTCGGGCGTGAGCAGGATGTTGTCGGCCCGCAGATCGGCGTGGACGAGGGTGTCGCCGGCCGCCGCCGCCTCCCAGCCGGACTCCAGCTCGGCCAGCTCGGGCAGGTGGCGCAGCGCCCACGGGTCGAGCCCGGCGGTGTCCTCGCCGAGCAGCCTGCGCCACCCCTGGAAGGAGTCGCCCATGACCTCGCCGATCGTGCGGGCCTCGATCGGCGACGGGGTGAGCGCGGCGGACATCTCCTTCAGGGCCGTGAAGACCCGGTCGAGCTCGTCGCGCCGCCACGGCATCTGGGGGTGCGCGGCCTCGACGTCCTCGAAGACCAGGGCGACCCAGCCCTCCAGCTCGAACGCCGTCAGCAGCTTCGGCGCGGGGACCGACTCGGGGAGCGCGGCGGCGTTCCTGAGCTCGGAGCGGTAGATGCGCACGCTGTCGGGGTTGGGCTCGGGGCCGACGGCCTTGACGAACGCGCGCCGGCCGTCATCGGTCCGCAGGCGCACCGCGGCCGCCGGGGAGAAGCCGCCCTCCTGGGTGACGGCCTCCACGACGCGGCCGCCGAGGAAGCCCTCGACCGCCTCGCGCACCAGCGGGTGAACCTCTTGCCAGGGCACGCGGGCGCCGGACGCCGGCGGGTTGAGGTCAGTGCTCATCGTTCCATGATCAGGCTCGGGACGCGTAGACGATGATGTTGTCGACATATTCGCCTCTGGCGTAGTCGAACTTACCGCCGCAGGTGACGAGTTTCAGTCCGTCGTCGACGTACACCCGCCGGGCGGGGAAGTGGTCCTTGGAGACCTGCTCGATGGCGTCCACCTTGAAGCTGACGACCTTGCCGTCGCTGCGCTCCACCTTGACGGTCTCGCCCTTGCGTAACTGCCTGAGCTTGTAGAACACGGCGGGGGCGGTCTTGGTGTCGACGTGGCCGATGATCACCGAGGCGCCCTTCTCGCCGGGCACCGCGCTGCCGCTGTACCAGCCCGCCATCTTCGGCTTCTCGTACGGCGGCAGCTCGACCTCGCCGTCCTTGCTCAGCCCGAGCTTCATCAGCGGGGCCTCAAGGTCGAGCGACGGGATGTCGATGCTCTTGGGCACCACGCTCGCCGCCGGGGTGGAGGAGTTCTGCATGCTCTTGCCGAAGGCGACCAGCAGCAGGCCCGTGACGGCGCCCGCGAGCACCACCCGTCCTGGACGTGCCATCGATCAGGCCCGGCTGCGCCGCTTGACCATCACGACCGCGCCGCCGACGAGGACCAGGGCCACCAGCGCGCCGGCCGGGCCGAGCGGGATCGAGGACTCGTCGTCGACGTCACGGCCGAAGGTGCCGCCGCCGCCCGCCTTGGGCGCCTTGGTGGGCACGCCGGTCGGGTCGGCCTCGGCCCTGGCCACCTTGAGCGTGGCCTTGCCGACGTCGTTGGTGCCGTCGCACTTGACGTCGACGGTGTACGAGCCGCGCTTGACCGTGCCGGAGACCGTCGCCTCGCCGCGGACCCAGGGCGAGCCGTTCGCCGGGCTGCTGGTCGCGGTCGGCGTGGCCGAGCCGGCCGGCACGGGGTTGAGCGGGACGCCGTTGAGGAACGCCCGCGAGGTCGCGGTGCCGGTGTGGGCCGGTCCGCCGGACGGCAGCGGGCAGTTGGCCAGGATCCACACCTTGGACGTCTCCCCCGCGGTGACCCGGTCGGGGTTGACCTGGACCGCGATGCTCGGCCTCTTGGTGGGCGGGGCGGTCGCGGTGGTCGTGGTCGTGGCCGTGGTGGTGGCGGTGGTGGACGTCGTGGCTGTGGCCGTCGGTGTGCCTGTCGGTGTGGTCTCGGCCGAGGCCGCACACCCGGTCAGCCCGACCACCATGATGGCACCCGCGTACGCGACTCGCCTGACCCTGAGCACCGCCGCACCCCACTTTGCCGTCTTGCACCCAGCATCCACCAAAAATGTGGATGTCGCCCCTCCTGATACCCAGAAATTCTGGGCAAATCCCTGACCAACGATCATGATTTATGTCATCGGTCCGGTACGTCAAGGGTGACAGCTTTGCCGGAAATTGACGGAGGTTTTAGCCTTAGGCCGGATCAGACGGCGTGTCGGCCCACCGGTCGCCCACTCCGCGCAGGGTCACCAGGCGGGCGTCGTCGCCGGTCTCCCGGTCGATGTGGATCTCCAGCCGGTCTTCGGCCAGCCCCTCGACCAGGCCCTCGCCCCACTCGACCACGGTGACCGACTCCTCCAGCGAGGCGTCGAGGTCGAGGTCGTCGACCTCCAGGTCGCCGCCGAGGCGGTAGGCGTCGGCGTGCACCAGCGGCGGGCCCTGCTGCAGCGACGGGTGCACCCTGGCGATCACGAAGGTGGGCGAGGTGATCGGCCCGCGTACCTTGAGACCTTCGGCGATGCCCTGGACGAGCGTGGTCTTGCCCGCGCCGAGCGGCCCGGACAGCACGATCAGGTCACCGGGCCGCAGGTGGGCCGCCAGGCGGGCGCCGTAGGCCCGCATGTCCTCCGCTGTCGCCAGTCGCACTACAACTCCACTCGCTTGATCAGGTCGCGCAGCGCGTCGTTGACGATCCCCGGGCGCTCCAGCTGGATCAGGTGGGAGGTGTCGGGGATCTCGGTGACCTGCGCCTTGGGCAGCGCCGCCGCGATGGCCCTGCTGTGGTCGGGCGGGGTCAGCCAGTCGCGCTCGCCGTAGACGATGGCGGTCGGGACCGGGTCGAGGACGTGCAGCGCGGACAACTTGTCATGGTTCATCAGGGCCGGGTAGAAGGCGGCGAACACCTCGGTGGGGGTCTGCCTGATCATCGACTCGGCGAAGTCGACCACGGTCGGGCTCACGTTCGCGGAGTCGCCGAAGCCCATGTAGCGGGTGATCAGGAACGCGATGTCGCTGCCCGCGTGCCGGGTCCTGTCGACCAGCGCGCCCTTCCTGCCCAGCAGCGACACCGTGGACGGCGCCACCTTGTGCACGGCCTTGGACACCATCGCCGGCAGCCCCAGCGTCAGCTCGGCCAGCTTGCCCGCCGAGGTCGCGATGAGGGCGACCGCCCGGATCTTGTCGCCGAACAGCTCAGGACGGCTGTCGGCGAGCGCCATGATCGTCATGCCGCCCATCGAGTGGCCGACCACCACGCACGGGCCGGGCACGAACTCCTCGATCACCTCGGCGAGGTCCTGGCCCAGCCGGTCGATCGTGCTGTCGTCGGCCGTGCCGCGCTGCGAGCGGCCGTGGGAGCGGATGTCCCACAGCACCAGGCGGTGGTTCTCGCGCAGCTCCTTGCGCTGGTAGTGCCACGATTCGAGGTTGAGGCAGTAGCCGTGGCACATCACGATCGTCAGCGGCGCGTCCTCGGGGCCGTCGATCTCGACGTGGAGCGCCACCCCGTCGGAGGTGACGAGCGTGCGCTCCCTGCCGCGCAGCTCGCCGAACGGCTCGCTGGCCTCCTCGTCGTGCCGCAGCCTGATCCGGCCGACCGCGTAGCGCTTGGCCAGAGCCGCCGCCGCGACACCGGCCGACGCCGCTCCGACGATCGCGCCGGCGATTCCGACCCTGCGCCGCCGTGTTGTCGTCGTCATGTCCCCGATCCTTCTCCGCTCATGGCCGCTCCGGAGTGCCCGCCGTCACATGCTGGTGGACCCGTGGCACCCGGGAACCGATCCTGGTCACGATCTCATGCGTGATCGTGCCGAGGGTATCCGCCCATTCCTGGGCGGTCGGCTCGCCCCCGTCGCCGGGACCGAACAGCACCACCTCGTCGCCCGGCGACAAGGGGTCGTCGCCGACGTCGATCACGAACTGGTCCATGCACACCCGGCCCGCCACTTTCCGGCGGCGCCCGCCCGCCAGCACCTCGGCTCTTCCCGACGCGTGCCGGAGTATGCCGTCGGCGTAGCCGAGCGGCACGAGGCCGAGGGTGGTCTCGTGGTCGGTGACGTAGAGGTGACCGTAGGAGACGCCCGACTCCTGAGGGACCCGCTTGACGAGCGCGATCCTGGCCGTCAGGGTCATGGCCGGACGCAGCCCGAAGTCGCCCAGCTCGGGGACGGGGCTCAGGCCGTACATGGCGATGCCCGGCCTGACCAGGTCGAAGCGGGCGGCCGGCAGGGTCAGGACGGCGGCCGAGTTGGCCAGGTGCCTGATCACCGACGACCCGGCGGCGCCCGCCTGCTCGGCCTGCTTCAGCGCGCTCTCGAACGCCTCCAGCTGCTGCTCGACCGAGGGATGGCCGGGCAGGTCGGCGCAGGCGAAGTGGGACCACAGGCCGACGATCTCGACGACGCCCTCCGCCCGCAGCGCGAGCGCCCTGCTCAGCAGGCCCGGCCAGGCGGCCAGCGGCGCGCCGCCCCTGCTCATGCCGGTGTCGGCCTCCAGGTGCAGCTTGGCCGGACGGCCCACGCGGCGGGCGGCGGCCGCGATCTCGTCGAGCAGGCCCTCGTGGGCGGCCGACAGCTCGACGTCCTGGGCCACGGCCCGGTCGAGGGGCTCGCCGGGCGTGATCAGCCAGGCCAGGACGGGCGCGGTGACGCCGCCCTCGCGCAGCGCCAGCGCCTCGGCGACGAAGGCCGTGCCCAGCCTGGACGCGCCGCCCTCTAGGACGGCCCTGGCCGAGGGCACCAGCCCGTGGCCGTAGGCGTCGGCCTTGACGGCCCCCATCAGCTCGGCGCCGTCCGCCCGCTCCTTGAGCAGGGCCACGTTGTGCCGGATCGCGGACAGGTCGACCCGCGCCTCGGCGGGGGTGGCCATCGAGGAGTACATCTCTCCAGTGTGGCAGCTCAGACGGGTGGTCGAGCGCGGTTCGCGCCGCTCAGCGACGGCGTTCGCCGTGGACGGACCGGACGGCCTCAGGGACGGGATTCGCCGTGGACGGACCGGATGGCCTCAGGGACGGCCGCCGCCACCCCGGCCGCGGTGAGCGGGGCGCCGCGGGCGGCCAGCCGGCCGGCCAGCCCGTGCACGTACGCGCCGGCCGAGCCCGCGTCGTAACAGCACAGCCCCTGGGCCAGCAGCGCGCCCGCCACGCCCGAGAGCACGTCGCCGGTGCCTCCGGTGGCCAGCCACGACGTGCCGGTCTCGTTGACGCGGACCGGCCTGGCCTCCTCGGCCACCACCGTGGTCGAGCCCTTGAGCAGCACGGTCACGCCCAGCTCGGCCGCGGCCCGGCGGGCGTGCTCCAGCCGGGCGGCCTCGATGTCGTCGCGGCTCACGCCGATCAGCCGCGACAGTTCGCCCGCGTGCGGCGTGATCAGCACGGGCGCCCGCCTGCGCAGCAACGACCGGTCGCGGGCCACCAGGGTGAGCCCGTCGGCGTCGATCAGCACCGGGACGTCCGAGGCCAGCACGCGGGCGGCCAGCTCGTGCGCCCAGTCGCCGGTGCCGAGCCCCGGCCCGAGCAGCCACGCCTGGACGCGGCCCACGTCCTCGACGGACGGCCGGTCGAGCGGCGTGATCACCGCTTCCGGCCAGTGGGCGCGCACCTGCTGGACCGGCTCGTGGGTGCCCGCGTAGCGGACCAGGCCCGCGCCCGCCCGCAGCGCGCCGCCCACGGCCAGCACGGCCGCGCCGGTGTACAGGTCGCTGCCCGCGGCCACCCCGAGCACGCCCCTGCGGTATTTGTCGGACTCATTGCCGGGCCTGGGCAGCAGGTCCTCCACGTCCACGCGGGTCAGCGCCGCGACGTCGGGGTCGGGCAGGAAGGGGCCGAGCCCGATGTCGACCAGCTCGACCCGGCCCGTGTGCGCGGCGCCCGGATCGACCAGCAGCCCCGTCTTGCAGGCCCCCATCGTCACCGTCACCCGCGCCCGCACCGCCGCGCCCGCGACCCGCCCGGTGCTCGCCTCGACGCCGCTCGGCACGTCGACCGCGACGATCGTGCCGTGGGCCGCGTTCGCCTCCTCGGCCAGCCGGGCGTACGGCTCGCGCAGCGCGCCCGCGGCCCCGATGCCCACCAGCCCGTCCACGATCAGGTCGGCGTCCTGGACCTCCTGGACCGCTGACGGGCCGGCCACGCGGCCTCCGGCGTCGAGGAAGGCGCGCAGGCCGCCCTCGTGCGTCTTCGCGCCGGCCAGGACCGCCTCGACCCGGGCTCCCCGGCGGGCCAGGCGCTCGCCGGCGTAGAGGGCGTCGCCGCCGTTGTCGCCGCTGCCGACCAGCAGCACGACGCGGGCGCCGTACACCCGGCCCAGCAGGTCGGCGCAGGCGGCGGCGAGACCGTGGGCGGCCCGCTGCATGAGGGCGCCCTCGGGCAGGCGCGCCATCAGCGTGCGCTCGGCGTCCCGGATCTGGTCGGCGGTGTAGGCGGTCTTCATGGCCTCACTCCGTTCGGCTGCTCGGTCGCCATATGCCGCCGCCTTCCCCCGCTCCGGTCGCTGCTCCACGCGAGGGCACTCCCTGGCGCGCATGATCCGAAACTATCCCTCCGCGATCACATAGGCCACGGCGACGCCCCCGTCATGGCTGAGCGACAGGTGCCAGCGCTTGACCCCGAGGCCGTAGGCCACCTCGGCGACCTTGCCCGACACGTGCAGCTCGGGCTTGCCCAGCTCGTCGCAGCGCACCTCGGCCTCCAGGTGCCCGAGCCCCCTGGGCGCGCCGAGCGCCTTGGCCACGGCCTCCTTGGCGGCGAACCTGGCGGCCAGCGAGTGCGCCGGCAGCGGCCGTTCGAGGTCGGTGAACAGCCGCTCGCGCAGCTGCGGGGTACGTTCGAGAGCCGCCTCGAAGCGGGCGATGTCGACGATGTCCACTCCGATACCCAGGATCATCGTCCCAGGCTACTCAGAACAGGCCGCGCTCCCACGGCCCCCAGATGGCGAACGACCGCCCCTGGACGGCCTGGACGTTGACGTAGAGCGTCTGGCCGCCCGGCCCGAACGTCGAGCCGGCGAACTCGGCGCCCGGATCGCCGGGGATCGGCTGCAGGCGGCAGAAGTCGAAGATCTCGCCCGTCCTGGTGAGGCCGCGCAGGAAGTTGTCGCCGTCGCCGTCCTCGCAGAGCACCAGCGTGCCGCGCCGGCTGACGGTCACGTTGTCGGGCAGGTCGAGCGCCGACGAGCGCGGCGACTCGTAGACCAGCCGCAGCCGCCCGCTCCACGTCTCGTACGCCCACACCTGGCCCCGCCCGTCGCCGAAGCCGGGAGGCGGCCGGTCGCCCGGCGCGGTGGCCCCGCCCTGGGTGGAGACGAAGTACACCACGCCCTGGTGGAAGACCGCGCCCTCCAGCCTGGCGAAGATCGCCGCGCCGCCCGCGCGCCCCTGCCGGCCGACCGCCTGGACGGCCTCCTCGTACGGCGGCCTGCCGGTGAAGCGGGGGTCGGGCTCGTCGATGTCCACCCAGCGCGTGGCGTAGGAGGCCCCCGCCCGCTGCCCGCGCGACAGGTCGGCGCGCTCGACGCCGTCGACGGCGAGCATCTGCAGCCGGCCGCCGTCGAGCAGCCGGCCCTCCCGCATCGGGTGCTTGGGCGGCAGGTAGCGGTAGAAGCCGGAGGGGAAGGAGAAGTTGTCCTCGGTGAGGTAGACGGCTCCGGCGGCGGGGTCGAAGGCGGCCGACTCGTGCGGGAAGCGGCCGGCCGACCTGATCGGGCGCGCGCTCGCGACCCCGCCGACCGGCACCTCGAACAGGTAGCCGTGCCTGCGCTTGAGCTTGGTGTTGTCGCTCCCGGACGGGTCGTCGCCCACGTCGGGGCCGTTGACCGTCTCCTCGCAGCTCACCCAGGCCCGCCAGGGCATCGGGCCGCCGGAGCAGTTGGTCATGGTGCCGTTGAGCGAGGGGCCGCTGCTGAGCACCTCGCCGTGGCGGGTGACGTGCAGGGTCGAGGTGCCGCCGCCGGCCGCCGGGTCGTAGGCGGTCTCCTTGTCGCCGAACGCGCCGACCGGGCCGGTGACCTCGTGGTTGCGCACGAGGATCGTGCTGCCCTTGGGGCCGCTGAAGGCCGCCATGCCGTCGTGCCGGCCAGGGACGGTGGAGCCGTCGGTGAACTTCTCGCCCGCGGCGCTGAACGAGCGGTACCGGAAACCGTCGGGAAGGTGCAGGCGCACCTTGCCGTCACGCAGGTCGGCGACCGGTCGCAGCGGCCCGTAGCCGACGGCGGGCCGGACGCCGCCCCTGGCCCCGGCGCAGGCGACCCCGGTGAAGGGCCCGGCCACGGCCAGCACGTTGGCGAGGAAGCGACGGCGATCCACAAGACCTCCCGGGAGGCTACGTCCGGAACAGTAGCCGCCCGCCGGTTCCGGCACGCCCGGATCGTCAGGACCGGTCTTTCTTCCCGGAATCATGCTTTGGTAATCCCACGTTTTTATCCACAGGCTGTGGATGTCCGCCGCGCGCCACCCGCCCATGATCGCATTTGTCCCCCATCGCTACGCTGCCTAGGTGAACAACGGCTACGTGGAACTGAGCAGGGAGCAGTGGAGCGAACTCCGCAAGAACACGCCCTTGACTCTCACCGCAGACGAGCTGGAAGACCTGCGCGGCGTCGATGACCCCATCGACCTCACCGAGGTCACCGACATCTATCTCCCCCTGACCCGGCTGCTCAACCTGCACTTCACCGGGTCCAAGCAGCGCAGCAGCGTGCTGAGCGCCTTCCTCGGCGACGCGGGGACGCGCGTGCCGTACATCCTGGGCATCGCCGGGAGCGTCGCGGTCGGCAAGTCGACCACGGCGCGGCTGCTGCACACCCTGCTGGCCCGCTGGCCCGAGCACCCGCACGTGGAGCTGATCACCACCGACAGCTTCCTCTACCCCAACGCGGTGCTGGAGGCCAAGGGCATCATGCAGCGCAAGGGCTTCCCGGAGAGCTACGACCGGCGCGCGCTGGTCAGGTTCGTGGCGGAGGTCAAGGCGGGCGCTCCCGAGGTGTACGCGCCGGTCTACAGCCATCTGGAGTACGACATCGTCCCCGGCGCCCGCCAGGTCGTGAAAAATCCAGACATCTTGATCATCGAGGGGCTGAACGTGCTCCAGCCCGCCCCTCCCACGTCCCTGGCCGTCAACGACTACTTCGACTTCTCCATCTACGTGGACGCCAAGGTCGAGGACATCCGCACCTGGTACGTCGAACGGTTCCACAAGCTGCGCCGCACGGCCTTCGAGGACCCGAAGTCCTACTTCAAGTACATCGCCGAGCTCACCTACGAGCAGGCCACGGACTTCGCGGTCAACGTCTGGCGCGACATCAACGAGCGCAACCTGGTCGAGAACATCGCCCCCACCAGGGGACGCGCCGACCTCGTCCTGCAGAAGGGCGCCGACCACGCGGTCAGGCGGGTACGGCTTCGCCGGACCTGAACACCTCGTCGAAGACATAGGCGGCGAACCGGCCCGCGCACTCCTGGTCGTCGATGTCGGCGAACCAGCAGTCCTCACCATGATCGTGGCATCTGAAGCGAGTCATGTGAGGCAGCCTCGCGTACGGCGGTCAACGCGACGTCAATGTCCGATGGACAACAATGGCGGAGTGCTGCATCTCCGACTGATCATCCCTGCCGACCGCACCGACGAGGCCGTCGCGCTGTTGCAGGAGTGCACGGGCGTCACCAACGTCATCGTGCTGCCCGGGGCGGCCCGCGAGCCGGCGGGCGACGTCGTCCTCTGCGACGCCGCCCGCGAGGCGGCCAACGAGGTGATCAGCCGGCTCAAGTGGGTGGAGGACGTCGGCTCGATCGCCATCGAGCAGGTGGACCTGTCGTTGTCCCGGGCCGCCACGGCGGCGGTCGAGGAGGCGCCCGGCGATCCCGACGACGCGGTGGTGTGGGAGGAACTGGCCCACAGGGTCTCCAGCGACTCCCGCATCACCTGGGCCTACCTGGCCTTCCTGGCCATCGCGACGCAGCTCGCGGGCATCGGCGTGCTGCAGAACTCGCCCATCCTGATCGTCGGCGCGATGGTGCTCGGCCCGGAGTTCGGCGCGATCGCCGCGATCTGCTTCGGCCTGCTGGGCCGGCGCGGACGCCTGATCACCACCGCTCTGCGGACCCTGGTCATCGGCTTCACCGTCGCCATCGCCATCACCTTCGCCTGCGCGCTGGTCTCCAACTGGCTGGGCTGGATCGACATCGGCAACCTGAAGGTGAACGCGGAGGTGCAGTTCATCGTCAAGCCGGACAAGTGGTCATTCATCGTGGCGCTGCTGGCGGGGGCGGCGGGGGTCCTGTCGGTGACGGCGGGCAAGTCCTCGGCGCTGATCGGCGTGTTCATCTCGGTCACCACGGTCCCGGCGGCCGGCTACCTCGCCGTCGCGCTGGGACTCGGCGACTGGGCGGAGGTCGCGGGGTCGGTCTCGCAGCTCGCGGTGAACATCCTCGGCATGGTCATCTCGGGCACCGCCACGCTCGTGGTCCAGCGGAAATTCTGGCCTCAAGTAGGACAGCGTTCATCCGTGTGAACGAGGCCAGGCCCACCCCGCGCCCGGTAGGGTCCGCCACATGCACATCCTCGCCACCGAGGGGCTGACCAAACGTTTCCCCACCGTCACCGCGGTCGACGGGCTCACGGTGACCGTGGGATCCGGCGTCACCGGGCTGGTGGGGGCGAACGGCGCGGGCAAGTCGACACTGATCAAGATGCTGCTCGGCCTGCTGCCGCCCAGCCAGGGCGCCGCGCGGGTGCTCGACCTCGACGTGACCGCGCAGGGCGCCGAGATCCGCCGGCTCGTCGGCTACATGCCCGAGCACGAATGCCTCCCTCCCGACGTCTCCGCGACCGAGCTGGTCGTCCACCTCGCCAGGATCTCCGGGCTGCCGCGCACGGCCGCCCGCGAGCGCGCCGCCGACGTGCTGCGCCACGTGGGCCTGGCCGAAGAGCGCTACCGCCCGATCGGCGGCTACTCCACCGGCATGAAGCAGCGGGTCAAGCTGGCCCAGGCTCTCGTGCACGACCCCAAGCTCGTCTTCCTGGACGAGCCCACCAACGGGCTCGACCCGCGCGGCCGCGACGAGATGCTGACGCTGATCAGGCGCATCGGCACCGAGTTCGGCATCAGCGTGCTGGTCACCTCCCACCTGCTGGGCGAGCTGGAACGCATCTGCGACCACGTGATCGTCATCGACGGCGGCCGGCTGCTGCGCTCGTCGGCGATCTCGGAGTTCACCCAGGCCACCCAGACCGTCACGGTCGAGGTCGAGGACGGCCTGGAGCCCCTGGCCCGGCGGCTGACCGAGACCGGCCAGACCGTCTCCCAGCAGGGCCGCCTGCTGGTGGTCAAGGTGCTCGGGCCCGAGACCTACGACGCCGTCCGCGACGCCGCCGTCGACCTCGACCTGTGCCTGATCCGCCTCGAACAGGGACGCCACCGCATCGAGGACGTCTTCAGGGAGGAGGCGGCCAATGTCTGAGATCTACGACATCGGCTACCGGCACTACGACGGCCCCCGCATGGGCGGCGCGTACGCCACCCGCGCGCTCACCGTCCACAGCCTGCGCGGCGTCTTCGGCCTCGGCCGTCCGGCGCGCAGCAAGATCGTGCCGTTCGCGCTGGTCGTCATCATGCTGCTGCCCATGGTGGTGTCGATCGCGTTCATGGCGCTGGCCAAGCAGCGCGGCATCCCCTACAGCGGGTTCGCCGTCGTCATGCAGGCCGTGGTGGCCATCTTCCTGGCCTCCCAGGCCCCCACGGTCGTCGCCCCCGACCTGCGCCACCGCGTGCTGCCCCTGTACCTGTCGCGGCCGATCTCGGTCTTCCAGTACGTGACCGCCAAGGTGATCGCGATGACCGCCGCGCTGTTCCTGCTGGTCGGCGGGCCCCTGACGCTGCTGTGGATCGGCGAGCTGGTCGTGGACATGCCGGGGCCGCCCGCCACCGGCGAGTACTTCGGCGCGCTGCTCATGGCGCTGGTGCTGGCGCTGCTGCTGTCGGCGTTCGGCCTGGCCCTCGCCTCGTTCACGCCGCGGCGCGGGCTGGGGGTGGCCTCGGTGATCACGGTCTACCTGCTGTCCTCGGCGTCGGTGCCGCTGCTCTACGGCACGATGCTCAACACCGGGAACGAGTCGGGGGCCGCCTGGGCCTGGTTGATGAACCCGTTCTGGCTGGTCGACTCGGTGCAGTCGTGGCTGTTCGGCACCCCGTCCCACGCCGACGGCCCGTACCCGAGCGGTCCCGCCTCGGCGGCGATCCTGGTGGTGCTGATCGGCGTCGGCCTGGCCGCTCTCGCGCTGCGCTACAGGAAGGCGGCCTCGCGATGAAGATCGAGCTCTCCCAGGTGTCCCGCTGGTACGGCAACGTGGTGGCGGTCAACGACGTGACCATGACGATCGGCCCCGGCGTCACCGGCCTGCTCGGGCCCAACGGCGCGGGCAAGTCGACGTTGCTGCACATGATGGCCGGGTTCCTGGCGCCGTCCGGCGGCTCGGTCACGCTGGACGGCACCCAGGTCTGGAAGAACCACCACATCTACCGAAATATCGGCCTGGTCCCGGAACGCGAGGGTGTGTACGGCTTCCTCACCGGCTGGCAGTTCGTCCTGTCCGCCGCCCGCCTGCACGGCCTCCCCGACCCCGTCGAGGCCGCCCGCAAGGCCCTGGCCACGGTCGAGATGGAGGAGCCGAAGGACCGCCGGGTGGAGACGTACTCCAAGGGCATGCGCCAGCGGGTCAAGGTGGCCGCCGCCCTCGTCCACGACCCGGCCGTGCTGCTGCTCGACGAGCCGTTCAACGGCATGGACCCGCGCCAGCGCCTCCACCTGATGGACCTCATCCGCGCCATGGGCACCGCCGGCAAGACGATCCTGTTCAGCTCGCACATCCTGGAGGAGGTCGAGCGGGTCGCCCAGCACATCGAGGTCCTGGTGTCCGGCCGGCACGCCGCCTCGGGCAACTTCCGCGAGATCAGGCGCCTGATGACCGACAGGCCCCACCTGTTCGTCATCCGGTCCAGCGACGACAGGAAGCTAGCCGCGGCCCTGATCCGCGACGAGTCGGCCGGCGGCATCACGCTCCGCCCGGACGGCCTGGAGGTCCAGGCGACCGAGTTGCGGCGCTTCGCCCGGCTGCTCCCCCGCGTCGCCCGCGACGAGGGTGTGCGCCTGCACCAGGTCTCCCCCGCCGACGAGGACCTGGAGAGCGTCTTCGCCTACCTGATCAACAGGAGCACCTGAATGAACACCGTGGTCGCGGGCATCACGTACCGCTCACTGCTCGGGCGTCGCCGCATCATCCTGCTCCTGCTGCTCCCGCTGGCCCTGATCGCCCTGGCCGTGCTGCTGCGCGTGGCGACCGGCGCCGACCAGAAGCTGGCCGTGGACCTGATGAAGGACTTCGCCATCAAGGCGATGCTGCCGCTGCTGGGGGTCATCGCGGGCACCGGCGTCATCGCGCCGGAGATCGACGACGGCACCGTCATCCACCTGATGTCCAAGCCCATCTCCAGGCCCGTGATCGCGCTGACCAAGTTCGGGGTGGCGGCCTCGCTCATGGCCGTGTTCGGGGCCCTGCCGACGTACGTGGCGGCCTGGATCCTGGTGGGCGGCGAGGACGGCATCGCGGCCGGCTTCGCCCTCGGCGCCCTGATCGCCGGCATCGCCTACGCCGCGCTCTTCCTGCTCCTCGGGGTCGTGACCAAGCACGCGGTCACGATCGGCGTCATCTACGCCCTCGTCTGGGAGGTCACCGTGGTGAGCGTCATCGAGGGGGCGGGCAAGTTCTCCATCCAGGAGTGGGCCATGGCCATCGCCGACCAGATCTCCGACTCGCCCTTCCTGGGGGCGAAGGTCGCGATGGGCTTCGCCGTGCCGGCGCTGGTCGTCGTGAGCGTGGGCGCGGTCTTCTGGGCCGGACGCAGGCTGCGGGCGTTCGCCCTCACCGGCGACGAGTAGCGGCCCGGCGGGTACGGCACGAGGCCGTACCCGCCCAGGCGCGTCAGGAGGCGCAGGCCGTACGGACCACGTCGGCCAGGCGGCCCGCCACCTGGTTGGCGTGCTCCTCGGAGGCGGCCTCCACCATCACCCGGATCATCGGCTCGGTGCCGCTCGGCCGGATCAGCACCCGGCCGGTCTCCCCCAGCTCCGCCTCGGCCTCGGCCACGGCGGCGATGAGCTCGGGCACCGACGCCTTGCCCTTGTCGACGTCCTTGACGTTGATCAGGATCTGCGGCAGCGGGGTCATCACCGAGGCCAGCTCCTTCAGCGGGACGCCCGACTTGGCCACCACGCCCAGCAGGTGGAGCGAGGTGAGCAGGCCGTCGCCCGTGGTGGCGTGGTCGAGCATGATGACGTGACCGGACTGCTCGCCGCCCAGGTTGAACCCGTCGGACTTCATGCGTTCGAGGACGTAACGGTCGCCGACCGCGGTCTCGATCACGGTGATGCCGCTCTCGCGCATCGCCAGCTTGAAGCCCAGGTTGGACATGACGGTCGCGACCACGGTGTCCTTGGACAGCAGGCCGTCGCCGTGCATGGCGGCGGCGAGCACCGCCATGATCTGGTCGCCGTCGACGACCGTGCCGGTGTGGTCGACCGCCAGGCAGCGGTCGGCGTCGCCGTCGTAGGCCACGCCCAGATCGGCGCCCCTGGACACGACTATCTGCTGGAGCTTGTCCAGGTGGGTGGAGCCGTGCCCGGCGTTGATGTTGAGCCCGTCGGGTCTGGCTCCGATGGCCTCGACCCGGGCGCCCGCCCGCACCAGCGCCTCGGGCGCGACCATGTGGGCGGCGCCGTGCGCGCAGTCGACCACGACGTGCAGGCCGTCGAGCGCGGCGGTCATCGTGGTCAGGACGTGCGAGATGTAGCGGTCGGCCTCGCCGTACGCGTCGCGCACGCGGCCGACCCCCGAACCGACGGGGAAGGACCAGCTCTCACCGAGCCGTCGCTCGATCTCGTCCTCGACCGCGTCGGACAGCTTGAAGCCGCCCCTGGCCAGGAACTTGATGCCGTTGTCCGGCGCCGCGTTGTGCGAGGCGGACAGCATGACGCCGAGGTCGGCGCCGAGCGCGGCGGTGAGATGGGCGACGGCCGGGGTGGGCAGCACGCCGAGGCGCAGCACATCCACTCCGGACGCCGCGAGGCCGGCGACCACTGCGGCCTCCAGGAACTCCCCGGAGGCTCGCGGGTCCCGGCCCACGACGGCCACGGGACGACGTCCCGTGGCCGCGAACGCGCCCGCATCACCGAGTACATGGGCGGCCGCCACGGACAGGTCCATGGCGAGCTCGGCCGTGAGGTCGCGACCAGCGACCCCACGTACCCCGTCGGTGCCGAAAAGGCGCGCCAATTTAGCGCTTGCTGTACTGCGGAGCCTTGCGGGCCTTCTTGAGGCCGTACTTCTTCCGCTCCGTGGCGCGGGCGTCACGGGTGAGGAAGCCGGCCTTCTTCAGCGGCGGGCGGTTGACGTCGACGTCCAGGATCGCCAGGGCGCGGGACAGGCCCATGCGCAGCGCGCCGGCCTGGCCGGTGACGCCGCCGCCGTCGATGCGCGCGATGACGTCGAACGCCTCTTCGGCGCCGAGGACCACGAAGGGCTCGTTGACGATCTGCTGGTGGACCTTGTTCGGGAAGTAGACGTCCAGCGAACGACCGTTGATCGTCCACTTGCCGGTGCCGGGGACGATGCGCACGCGGGCGATCGCCTCCTTGCGGCGACCGGTGCCGTACGAGTTACCCGTGGTGACGGGCTTGCGCACGGGCGCGTCAGCGCTGGCAGCGGACTCGGTGGTGTACTCGGACGGGAAGTCCTCGCCGGAGAATTCCTCCAGCTCGGTCTCGACGACCGTCTCGACACCGGTGGGCTCAGCCACGGTTCTCCTCTAACTCTTTCGAACTACTACTGGGCGATCTGGGTGATCTGGAACTGCACCGGCTGCTGGGCCTGGTGCGGGTGGTCGGAACCCGCGTAGACCTTCAGCTTCTTGGCCATCTTCCGGCCGAGGGAGTTCTTCGGCAGCATGCCCTTGACGGCCTTCTCGACGGCCTTCTCCGGCCGCTTGTCCATGAGCTCGCCATAGGTGACGGAACGCAGACCGCCCGGGTAGCCCGAGTGACGGTACGCCTTCTTCTGCTCACGCTTGTTACCGCTCAGCGCAATCTTGTCGGCGTTGATGACGATGACGAAGTCACCGGTGTCGACGTGGTTGGCGAAGATCGGCTTGTGCTTGCCGCGGAGCAGGTTCGCGACGTGGCTGGCCAGCCGGCCCAGCACGACATCGGTCGCGTCGATGACGTACCACTGACGCTGGACGTCGGCGGGCTTCGGTGAGTACGTGCGCACGGTCGTAGCCTTCTTTTGCTCGCGTCTTCGGCGCTGTCGGATGCGACAGCTACATGGGTCGGTCGGTGCGGGCACACGGCAGCCCGGACCTTCCGTCTCCCGAGCCCGATGGGCTTGACGATGGGAGATGACGCCGGACGCGCCGCGCATCGGTCACGCTGGACCTATGCACACAACGAACGATTAGGTTACCCGCCTATCGGCGCGCAGGTCAAAAGACCGGTAACCCTGCACGAGTCTACCTGACAGCAGAACGGTTCCATTTCGTTTCCCTGGGATCCCTTCTTTCCCAGTACCCGACATCTCTATCGTTAGCTGCGGTATGTGGCGGAACTCTCACACCCGGCAAACCCAGCGGGGCGCGCGGCGCCGGAACAGCCTGGGCGTGCTGGCCTGCCTGATGGCCGCGCTGTTCACCGGCGTGCTGCTCGGCCGGCTGTCCGACGACGTCGAGCCCACCGCCCACATCTACCTCAACGAGACCGCCCCGCCGGCCGCGGCCACCGCGCGTCCCGCGCCCACCGCAGGGCAGAAGGCCCGGCCCGAGCTGGACCGCATCCCGCGACAGGCCAGCACGGTCAGGACGCCGCGCGGCAGGTCCACCCCGAGGCCCACGAAGACCCCCGAAGGGCAGATCGCCGGCTTCGACGCCGCGGACGACCCCACCCAGGTGTTCACCGGCGGCGGCGACCAGGCCAAGGTGATCCCCGGCATGGCCGCCCGGGTCGTCACGCTCACCAACGCCGCCCGCGCCGAGCACGGCTGCGGGCCGCTGCGGGTGGACGGCAGGCTGGGACGCTCGGCGCGCGAGCACTCGCTGGAGATGGCGCGCACCGGGCAGCTCGCCCACAACTCCCCCGACGGCGCCTCCCCCTGGGACCGCATGGACCGCGCCGGCTACCACTGGGGCGCCGCCGAGAACATCGGCAACGGCTACAGCACGCCCGAGCAGGCCGTACGCGGCTGGCTGGACAGCCGCGACCATCGCAGGAACATCCTGGACTGCACCCTCAAGGCCATCGGCGTCGGCGTCGCCGCCGGACCGGACGGCCCATGGTGGACCCAGGACTTCGGAACTCAATGACGAACATCACGGTAATGTCTCCGCATGGTTTCCAACGGCAATGAGGAACGTGGCATGGACAGCGGTCCCCGCCGTTTGCGCAGGGAGCGCGCCGCCGAGAGCGAGACCACTCAGCAGTCTCCGTTCCCGCCGCCGCCGTCCTCGCAGGCTCCGTCCTCGCAGTCCCCTTTCCCTGGGCCTTCGCAGCCGCCGCAGTCCGCCCGCACCGGCCAGTTCCTGCCGCCCGAGCAGCCCGGCCAGCCGGGGCCGTTCGGTCAGTCCGGATCGTTCGGCCAGTCCGGGTCGTTCGGCCAGTCGGGGTCGTTCGGTCAGCCGCCGTATTCGTCGCAGTCCGAGCAGTCGGCGCAGCCGGGACAGCCGGGACAGCCGGGCCAGTCAGGGCAGGCGGCGGAGTCCGAGCAGCCGCCGCAGCCACAGCAGAGCCGGGTCGGCTGGAGCCCCTACGACGAGGGCCGGCGCTCGCGCGCCCCGCTGTACTTCGCGATCGGCGGCGTCCTGCTGCTGGGCCTGCTCGGCGGCGGACTGGCGCTGATGTGGAACGCGGACGGCCCCAGCACCGCCGAGGCCGGCGCCCCCACCAGGACCTCCGCGCCGCTCCCCTCTGCCCCGCCCGGCAAGTACGGCTTCGCCGCCGAGCGCAAGACCGACCCCGACCCGATCACGGTCAAGGAGATCTTCGGCTCGACCAAGAAGATCAACGTCTCGGGCCGCTCGTACGAGATGACGGTCACCAGCAAGGACAAGAAGTGCACCGACGGCGCCCTGGGCGACAAGCTCCAGAAGGCACTCAAGTCGGGCAAGTGCACCCAGCTCCTCCGGGCCAGCTTCCGCGACAAGTCCGGCAAGGTGATCGGCACGATCGGCGTGGCCAACCTCAAGACGAGCGGCACCGCCAGCAAGGTGGCCAAGGTCGGCGACGCGAGCAACTACGTCAAGCCGCTGGCCGGCAAGGACAGCGTCACCAAGATGCTCGGCTCGGGCAGCGGCGGCGCCAAGATCTCGGCCCACGGCCACTACGCGATCATGGTGTGGTTCCAGAACAAGGACGGCAGCAAGCCGGACAAGAAGGAATCGAAGCGCATCCTCGAAGCCATCAAGGACCTCAGCGACGCGACCGTCTTCAAGGCTCTGGACAACCGTTCGATGACGGGGAGCGCGCTCAGCTGAACCGGCATCTCACCCGATAACCCCCCAAAGAGGGCAGCGGATCCCGTGGGGAACCCCCATACCGACATAACGATCTCGCTACTCTCGCTAGGCTCGCCTCATGCGTGGCCAGGAACCCGGGTCTGAGCACGATCGCAGGGAAGCCGACCGTACGACCGCATCACCGATGCCACCGCCGAGTTTCGGCCGCATCGGCAGCGGCGTCCCGTCGGCGTTCTCTCCGTCAGGTGAGCCGACCGGCGACGAGACGCGGGTTCCAGGTGGCACTCCACCGGAGCCCGAGGAGACGTCCACCGGCGTACAGCCGTGGGAGGTGGCCGACGACGACTCGGCCCCCTACGACTGGTTCGCCGACGACGCCCCCGACACCACCGCTCCACCATCCCCGACCTCCCCCGCCTCCGCTCCCCACCCCTCCATCAGCACCCCCTTCGGCACCCCCTTCGGCACCCCAGTCGCCTCCTCCGGACCCCATGCCCCAGGCGCGTCCTCCGGGCTTCGCTCGCCAAGCGCCGCCTCAGGGCCCGCGGCCCCAAACGCCGCCTCAGGGCCCAGTGCCCTTTCCGCGACCTCCGGCCACCGCGCGGGGGGCTCCTCCGAAGCTTCTGGCCCCTTCAACGTCCCTGGGCATCACGCCCCCTACGGAGCGCCCGTCCCCACCACCGGCGCCCCCTTCGCGCCTCCCGAGGCCGGCGCCCCCCAGGGCCCGAGTATCGACGAAGACACCGTCGCCGCCATACGGGTCCCCCGCAGAGACACCGGCCCCTGGCCAACCGGCACGCCGAACACCCCCACCGGCGCTTCCCCAGCTCCCACCGGCGCTCCCCCCACCCCAGCCTCGGCCTCGGGCCCCGCGGCCTCCGGTTCCGGCATCCCCGGCACACCCTTGCCCGGCCCCAACCCGGGAGCCCCCACCTCCGCCCCCGGCACCTCGGGAACGCCTGCCTCCACGTCCCACATGCCCGGAAGGCCCGTCTCGGCTTCCGACCCCGCGGGGATTGCCGGTGCCCCCGAGTGGGCTGTTGACGCCCCGACGAGGCCCGCCTGGGCCCCCCAGATCTCCGACGCAGCCGGCGAGCCGTCCCGGTCGTCCGCCCAGCCCGCCTGGGCCCCCCAAGCCCCCGACCAGGCCGCCACGCCGCCCAGAGCCGTCACCGACCCCGGACGCCCCCTCGGCACCCCAACCGAAGCCGGCTGGGGCCCCAGGCCGTCCAGCGAGACCGGGCCGAGCGCAGGCACCACCGACACACCCGCCTGGGCTCCCCAAACCCCCGACCAAGCCGCCTGGACCCCCAGAAACGCCACCGAAGCCACCTGGGGCCCACAGCCCGTGAACGACGCCAGCTGGAACCAGCACCAAGGGGGCAACCCCGCCCAGGGCTCGCAGCCAGAGGACGACGCCTCCTGGACCCCTGCCCCTGGCCAGTGGGCCGCCGTCCCGGAGGAAGACCCTCCCGCCTGGCGAGGCCAGTCGGCCGCGCCGGGTGCGCCGCCGTGGGAGCAGCCAGGGCCGGTCGTACCGGGTGCGCCGCCGTGGGAGCCGCCTCCCGCGTTCACGGCCGCCGCCGCGGGCCTTCAGGTGTGGCCCGCCCCGGTCGCCGACCCGCACGTCATGCCTCCCTGGCCCGCCGCCACGGGCGAACTCGTAGCCGAGCCGGACACCGACGACCCGGCCCTTGGCGACCCCACCGCCCGATTCCCGACCACCCAGGTCGGCCGCCCCACAGAGCCGCCGGTCACCCCGTCGACCGCCGCGACCGGCACCGCCGCCTCCGGCGTGCCCGCCGACCCGAACGCCACCGCACCGGCGTTCCCCCACGACCCCGCCACGCCGTACGACCAGGACGCCGCCCCGTACGCCCCCAGCCACCCGCCGTACCCCGCCGACGCCCTCGACACCCCGGACGCCGCACCACACGACGGCCCTGACGCCGCACGGTTCGGTTCCGAGCCCGCACAGTTCGGCCCCGACGCCGGACGCTTCGCCCCCGAGGCCGGTTCATACGAGCCGGACGCCGGTTCGTACGAGCCCGATGCCGGGTCATACGAGCCCGATGCCGGTTCGTACGACCCCGATGCCACCCGTCCGGGCGGCATCCCCAAGGCGGCCCACTACTTCGACCCCGAGGCCGCCAAGCGCGACGCCGCCGCCACCGTCCAGCAGCACGCCACCCCGCCCCCTCCCCACGAGGAGCACGACCCGGCAGCCCTGGACACCCCGCCTCAGGGCATGCGCGCGTCCGACCCCCGCGAGGAGCCCACCGGCCCCATGCGGACGGCCCACTACGTCGAACCCCACCCCACCAACCCGACGGGCCGCCCCCCGGAGCCGGGCGACGTCCCCGTATGGCCCCCCATGCCCCCCGCCGAGGAGAAGCGCCCGGAGG
Source organism: Nonomuraea sp. NPDC001684 (assembly GCF_053596515.1). Classification (NCBI taxonomy): domain Bacteria; kingdom Bacillati; phylum Actinomycetota; class Actinomycetes; order Streptosporangiales; family Streptosporangiaceae; genus Nonomuraea; species Nonomuraea sp. NPDC001684. Next base: position 29,480 of record NZ_JBSFGJ010000004.1, on the reverse strand, counting down.
ACAGGCACCCGGACGAAAGCCCCGACGAGGCGACGCACCGCGCAACCGGCCACTCTTCCGACGCGCCCGCACAGAACACCCACCCAGCAGAACAGAGCCAGGACGACAGGCAGGCCAAGCCCCAGCCTTCACCAGAGCCGCGTCAGGACCCGTCCCCCACCCAGGACAAACTCCCCGACCTGCCCTTCAACCAGGACCTGTGGACGAAGAGGCCCGGCACCGCCCTGGACCTCCCCACCCCGCCCCACGGCACGCCCACCTTCCCACCCGGCGCGTTCAGGCAGCCCCCGTTCCAGATCCCGCCCCCACCGCCCCCGGCCCGCGGCAAGAGCAAGCGAGCCCTGCTCGTGACCCTCGGCGCCCTGGCCCTGGCCGGCGTCGCGACCGGCGGCTTCTTCGCCTACCGCGCGCTGAACACCGCCCCGCCGGCCGCCACGACCGCAGGCGCCACCCCCGCCCCGCCCACGCTGCTGCCCACCTCGGAGCTGACCACCAGCCCGCCCGCCGACGTGCCGGGGGCGTCCATGCTCAATTCGGAGGAGACCGACCCGAAGAAGATGTCCCTGACGGAGGCGTTCCCGAAGAAGAAGGTCTCCGCCGCCGGCACGACGTTCACCAGGGTCAAGACCGACACCGAGACGAGCTGCGACAAGGCGGCGACCGGCGCGTTCGCCGACGCGCTGCGCGAGCGGAAGTGCAGCCGGATCATCCGGGCCACCTTCGTCGACAGCAAGCGCCGCTACGCCGTGACCACCGGCATCGCGGTGCTGCCGACCAAGGAGGACGCCGTCCAGACCGACCTGGCCAAGAACCTCCCGCGCAACGTCTGGTTCCGCGCGCTGCCGGGTGCGAAGGGAAGCGGGGGCGAGCGGGTGTCCATCGCCGGCGGCTACGCGGCCGGCCTGGTGTGGGGCAGGTACATCGTCTTCAGCTACGCCACCCACGCCGACGGCCACACCCCGGACGCCGGCGACAAGACGCTGGCCAAGGTCAGCGGGGCGTTCCGGGACCAGACCTCACTCGTCCTGGAGCGCCGCGTCACCAAGGGCTGAGAGCGTGCGGACCCGCCGGGTGGCGGCGGCCCGCGCGGCGAGTTCGTCCGCCGCCGGGTAGCCCACCTCCTCCAGGCACAGCCCGTGCGCGGGCGCGACGTGCACCCCGGAGTCCCGTACGGCCCGGGTCAGCACCTGGCCGGGCCACTCCACCGGCCGCCGCCCGTCGCCCGCGGCCAGCAGTGAGCCCACCAGCGCCCGGACCATCGAGTGGCAGAACGCGTCCGCCACGACGGCGGCCACCAGCACGCCGTCCGCCTCGCGCGTCCACTCCAGGCGCTGCAGCTCCCTGATCGTCGTGGCGCCCTCGCGCTTCTTGCAGAACGCCGCGAAGTCGTGCTCGCCCACCAGCCGCCGGGCCGCCTCGTTCATGGCGTCGAGGTCCAGCGGACGGCTGTGCCAGACCACCTCGTGCCGCCGCAGCGGATCGACCCCGCCCGCCGTGTCGCACACCCGGTACGCGTACCGCCGGAACATCGCGGAGAAACGGGCGTCAAAGCCCTCAGAAGCCACCGAGACCCGATGAACGCGTACATCCAGCGGCAGGATCCCACCCAGCCGCCGGACGAGCGCAGAGAGCCGCTCATCGAGCTCCAGGGGCCCGCGGTTGCCGTCGAGCTCGGCCAACGACGCGGTCGGCACGTCCACGTGCGCCACCTGGCCGCGCGCGTGCACGCCCGCGTCCGTACGCCCGGCCACGGTCAGCGCGGCGGGCTCGCCCAGGCGCAGGATCCTGGTGAGCGCCAGCTCGATCTCACCCTGGACCGTACGGCGACCGGGCTGCCTCGCCCATCCGGAGAAGTCGGTCCCGTCGTATGCCAGATCCAGGCGGAGCCGTAGCACGATCGTCCCTTTCGCGTTCACGGAAAAGGGCCCGGACCCCCGCGAAGGGGGTCCGGGCCCGATTCAACCAGCCTGAGAGATCAGGCCTCGTCCTTCTTCGCCTCGGCCTCGGCGGCCGGAGCCTCCTCGGCGGCAGCCGGGGTCTCCTCGGCGGTGGCCTCGGGCGCCTCGGTCTCGGCGGCCTCGGTCTCCTCGGCGGCCGGAGCCGGAGCGGCAGCGGCGGCCGGAGCCTCGGTACGGCGGGTGGTGACACCGTTCAGCGGCTCGGACACCAGCTCGATGACGGCCATCGGAGCGTTGTCGCCCTTACGCGCGCCGACCTTGGTGATCCGGGTGTAACCACCCGGACGCTCGGCGAACGTCACCGCGATCTCGGTGAACAGGTGGTGAACCACGCCCTTGTCCTTGACCACGGTCAGGACCTGGCGACGGTTGTGGATGTCGCCCTTCTTCGCCTTGGTGATCAGGCGCTCCGCCAGCGGACGAAGGCGCTTGGCCTTGGCGACCGTCGTGCGGATCTTGCCGTGGCGGAACAGGTCCGTGGCGAGGTTCGCCAGGATCAGCCGCTCGTGCGCCGGGCTGCCGCCAAGACGTGCACCCTTGGTGGGCTTGGGCATTGCTTTCTCCTCTTGGGTTAACCCGCCCCGGCCGTACCAGGTACCGGAGTCGGGCCGGCCGCAGTCACCACGACTGGGCCGTTACGTTCGTCACGCGCCGAGCGGCTGGGCCACTCGGCGCGTGCGGGGCACGTGCGGAGACGGGTCTCCGCACGAGGCTCAGTACTGCTCGGTCTCGACGTACGCGCTGTCGTCGTCGTCGTAGCCGCCGCCGGCCACCGCGCTCGGGTCGAACCCGGGCGGGGAGTCCTTGAGCGCCAGCGACATCTCGTGCAGCTTCTGCTTGACCTCTTCGATCGACTTGGCCCCGAAGTTCCTTATGTCGAGAAGGTCCTGCTCGCTGCGGGCGACGAGCTCACCCACGGTGTGGATGCCCTCGCGCTTGAGGCAGTTGTAGGAGCGAACGGTCAGGTTCAGCTCCTCGATCGGCAGCGCCAGGTCGGCGGCCAGGGCGGCGTCGGTCGGCGACGGGCCGATGTCGATGCCCTCGGCCTCGACGTTGAGCTCACGGGCCAGGCCGAAGAGCTCGACGAGGGTCTTGCCGGCCGAGGCCACCGCGTCGCGGGGCTTCATGGCGGGCTTGGTCTCGACGTCGAGGATGAGACGGTCGAAGTCGGTGCGCTGCTCGACTCGGGTCGCCTCGACCTTGTAGGTGACCTTGAGCACCGGGGAGTAGATCGAGTCGATCGGGATGCGCCCGATCTCCTGGCCCGGCTGCTTGTTCTGGGCGGCGGAGACGTAGCCGCGACCGCGCTCGACGGTCAGCTCCATCTCCAGCTTCGCCTTGCCGTTGAGCGTGGCGATGCGCAGCTCGGGGTTGTGCACCTCGACACCGGCCGGAGGCGCGATGTCGGCGGCGGTGACCTCACCCGGGCCCTGCTTACGCAGGTACATCACGACCGGCTCGTCGTGCTCGGAGGAGACGACCAGCTCCTTGAGGTTCAGGATGATGTCGGTGACGTCTTCCTTGACCCCGGGAACGGTCGAGAACTCGTGCAGCACGCCCTCGATGCGGATGCTCGTCACGGCCGCGCCCGGGATGGACGACAGCAGCGTGCGACGCAGCGAGTTGCCGATGGTGTAGCCGAAGCCCGGCTCCAGCGGCTCGATGACGAACCGGGACCGGGTCTCGTCGATCGACTCTTCGAGAAGAGTCGGGCGCTGAGCGATCAGCATGGTGGGTTCTCCCCTTGTCGTGTGGCGCCCGCTATATGACGCCACTCCGATAAACAGTCTAGTTCGGGTACGGAAATCCGCACCCGAACTAGGACGTCAGTGACTACTTGGAGTAGTACTCGACGATGAGCTGCTCTTGGACCTGGGTGTCGATCTGCTGGCGAACCGGCAGCTGGTGGACCAGGACGCGGAGCTTCTCCGGCACGACGCCGAGCCACGCGGGAACCGTGCGCTCGCCCGCGGTCGCCCGAGCGACCTCGTAGGGCAGCAGGTTGCGCTTGGTCTCGCGGACCTCGATGATGTCGTGCTCGCGAACGCGGTACGACGGGATGTCGACCTTCTTGCCGTTCACCAGGATGTGGCCGTGGCGCACCTGCTGGCGGGCGGCGTCACGCGACTGGGCGAAGCCGGCGCGGTAGACGACGTTGTCGAGACGGCTCTCCAGGATCTGGAGCAGCACCTCACCCGACTTGCCGCTCTTGCCCGCGGCCTCCTCGTAGTAGTTGCGGAACTGCTTCTCGAGGACGCCGTAGATGCGACGGGTCTTCTGCTTCTCGCGAAGCTGAAGCTGGTACTCGGACTCCTTGGGGCGTCCGCGGCCGTGCTCACCCGGCGGGTAAGGACGGATCTCGATGGGGCACTTGGCGGACTCGCACTTGCTGCCCTTGAGGAAGAGCTTGGTCTTCTCGCGACGGCAGAGCTTGCAGTCCGCGCCCGTGTAACGAGCCATTTCTCAATATCTCCTGGGGAAATTCAGACGCGGCGGCGCTTCGGCGGACGGCAGCCGTTGTGCGGGACCGGCGTGACGTCCTGGATCGAACCCACCTCGAGGCCGGTGGCCTGGAGGGAGCGGATCGCGGTCTCGCGGCCGGAGCCGGGACCCTTGACGAACACGTCGACCTTGCGCATGCCGTGCTCCATGGCGCGGCGGGCGGCGTTCTCGGCGGCCATCTGGGCGGCGAACGGGGTGGACTTACGGGAGCCCTTGAAACCCACGTGGCCGGCGCTGGCCCAGGAGATCACGTTCCCGTTCGGGTCGGTGATCGAGACGATCGTGTTGTTGAACGTGCTCTTGATGTGGGCGTGCCCGTGAGCGACGTTCTTCTTTTCCTTGCGGCGCACCTTCTTCGGGGCACCCTGACGGCTCTTAGGAGGCATTGTTTGCCATTACTCCTGAGATCTTCGGTCCGCGGCTGTGGACTACTTCTTACCGGGCTTCTTCTTACCGGCGACGGTCTTCTTCTTGCCCTTACGGGTACGCGCGTTGGTCTGCGTGCGCTGACCGTGGACCGGAAGGCCCTTGCGGTGCCGGATGCCCTGGTAGCAACCGATTTCGATCTTGCGACGGATGTCGGCCTGGACCTCGCGGCGCAGGTCACCCTCGATCTTGAAGTTCGCCTCGATGTAGTCACGCATCGGGACGAGCTCGGTGTCGGAGAGCTGGTGCACGCGGAGGTCGCCGCTGACACCGGTCGCCTGGAGGATCTCCTGGGCGCGGGTGCGGCCGATTCCGTAGATGTAGGTGAGAGCGATCTCCAGCCGCTTCTCGCGGGGGAGGTCGACGCCAACCAGGCGAGCCATGGTCGGGCATTCTCCTTCTTTTGGGCGGAGGTCTTGCGCCGCACTACCCCTCCCCATGCCCGGGGTGAGGGCCCCGGCCTCCGACCGGGGGTCTCCTGAGTGGTACGGATCGCTCCGCCGGCCCAGGTGTGAGACGCGATTACTGTCGCGGGCTCCTCATGCGTCGAGCCCGCTCCCTAAATCGGGGCGGACTCGGAGAAACCTTGCGTACGACTAACCCTGACGCTGCTTGTGGCGCAGGTTGTCGCAGATCACCATGACGCGACCGTGCCGGCGAATCACCTTGCACTTGTCGCAGATCTTCTTGACGCTCGGCTTTACCTTCATTGTCCTTCGTGTTCCTCAGACGTCTTACTTGTATCGGTAGACGATCCGCCCGCGACTCAGGTCGTAGGGGCTCAGTTCAACGACTACCCTGTCGTCCGGCAGAATTCGGATGTAGTGCATCCGCATCCGTCCGCTGATGTGGGCCAGGACCTTATGGCCGTTGTCGAGCTGCACCCGGAACATGGCGTTCGGGAGCGACTCAACCACAGTGCCCTCGATCTCGATGGCGCCGTCTTTCTTGGCCAAAATCCCTCGCGTTTCACTGATCGGTCGTCTGAGGCTCCGGTTCACTAAGCAGCCGCGACCTCACGCTTCGAAGAGAGCGGCGATCGGCAAAGACCGCCGACGCGTGATAGTCATAGTGAGCCGACTAAGGAGTGTACGACACCTGAGCCCAAAACGCGAAACGCGTGCCAGGTGTCCTGACACAACCATGTAAGAGTCTACCCCACGGCCCATACTCCTTCGACCGCACACCGAAGGACCCGCCGGGCGGACCGGCGAGCCCTTCGCGGAGTGCTCCTAGTAGATGCGGTGCCGGTCACCGCAGTACGTGGACGAGCCGCCCCAGCACGTCCAGGTGTAGATCTTCCTGATCCCCCGGCCGGACCAGGTCTCGTCGTGGCTCCCGTCCCACTTCCGGGAGAACTGGTGCCAGCTGCCGTTCGCGTAGTACCGGAACCACACGTAGCCGAACTTCGGCGTGGCCTCCTTGCCGTACCAGTGGGTGTAGACCTTGCCGTGCGACCGGTACGTGCTGCCGTGCGTGTATGCCTTGTGGTTGGCCGCGTAGAACGTGCCCCACCCCCCGGACGAGGCCGCCTGGGCGGCGGGGGCGACGGCGAGACCGGTGACGGCGATCGAGCCGGCGAGGGCGGCGGCTGCGAGGACCTTGCGCATCTGATTCCTCCGTGAGTCGTGTTCCCGACACGGCACACGCTAGGAACCAGCGCCGCCCCGCACTGCGGAGGAATACACACAGTGCATTACGGCACACACGGCTCCGGGCTAACTGCGCTTCGGCCCGTTCCCGAAGATCGTGCTCATCAGCAGGATCGCGCCCCAGGGCCCCATGACCCACAGCGGCCACGGATAGATCATGTGATCGGACGAGACGCTCACGATCAGCCAGATCACCCAGTTGATGGCGCTGGCCGTGGCCCAGGCGCCCCAGGCCGCACGCATGCCCGGATGCAGGTTGCCGCGCGTCGCGGGCGCCGCCTCGGACTTCGCCGGCCGGTGGCGCAGGTCGACGTCGGGCAGGTCGGCGGTCAGCTTGGCCAGGTCACCGTAGGTCTTGCTCTTGTAGAGCTCTTCGAGCCGCTCGTTGAACTCGTCCATCGTGATGCGGCCCTGCGCGGTGTGCTCCCGGAGGATGGCGGCCACCCGATCGCGGTCGACGTCCGAGGCACGCATCTCGGGGCTGTTCGCCATTCCACCACTCCCGGGGGTCAGGGCTGAAGGTGACTCAGGCGCTCTTCGCCACCGTCCAGGGCGGTAAGCACCCAAGGTCCATTATGTGTCACCGCGACGCTGTGTTCGAAGTGCGCCGAGGCCTTCCCGTCGATCGTCACGACCGTCCAGTCGTCGGACAGCACGCGGGTGCGCTCGGTGCCCAGGTTCACCATGGGCTCGATGGCCAGGCACATGCCCTCCTCCAGCAGCGGGCCGCGGCCCGGCTTGCCGTGGTTGGCGATCCACGGGTCCATGTGCATCTCGGTGCCGATGCCGTGGCCGCCGTACTCCGGGGGGATGCCGAAGCGGCCCTGAGTCTTGACGTAGCGCTCGATCTCGTAGCCGATGTCGGACAGGTGGCGGCCGACCTTCAGCGCGGCGATGCCGCGCCACATGGCCTCCTCGGTGACCCGCATCAGCTCGGTCAGCTTCGGGTCGACCTCGCCGACCGGCACCGTGACGGCGGAGTCGCCGTGCCAGCCCTCCAGGATCGCGCCGCAGTCGATGGAGATGACGTCGCCCTCGCGCAGCTTGCGGGCGTCCGTGGGGATGCCGTGCACCACTTCGTCGTTGACGGATGCGCAGATCGTCGCGGGGAAGCCCTGGTATCCCTTGAACGACGGGATCGCGCCTTCGTCCCTGATCGCCTTCTCAGCGATGGAGTCGAGGTCGAGCGGCGTCATGCCCGGCTCGACGGAGCGCTTCAGCAGATCGAGCGTGCGCCCGACCACCAGGCCGGCGGCCCGCATCTTCTCCAGCTGCTCGGGCGACTTGATCTGGATTCCGTGTCGGTTTCTCTTGAACATTGTTCGGCACCCCCCGGGGTTTCTGACGGGCCTCGTGGGAGCCCCAATTCCCCCACAATAGCCGCACACAAAAAAGCAAGGTGGCACGGAGATCCGTGCCACCTTCGCAGGAGATCGTGTCCGGCGTCATCCCAGGTACGGGCGGATCGCCTCCATGGCCCGCTGCGTCACCTCTTCGACCGGCCCGGTCGCGTCGACGCCCACGAGGATGCCCTCGTCGACGTAGTACGAGACCAGCGGCGCGGTCTGCTCCTGGTAGACCTCCAGGCGGTGCCTGACGGTCTCTTCCTTGTCGTCGTCCCGCTGGAACAGCGCGCCGCCGCAGGCGTCGCACTTGTCGTCCTTCTTGTCGTCGAACTCCACGTGCCAGATACGGCCGCACTGGCTGCACGTGCGCCGCCCCGCCAGCCGCCGGACGACCTCGTCGTCGTCCACGACCAGCTCCAGCACCAGGTCGAGCTCCAGACCCCAGTCCTTGAGCATGTCGCGCAGGATCTCCGCCTGCGCGACGTTCCTCGGGAAGCCGTCGAGCAGGAACCCGTCCTGCGCGTCGTCCTCGGACAGTCGGTCGCGGACCATGGCGATGGTGACCTCGTCGGGCACGAGATCGCCACGGTCCATGTAGGTTTTGGCCAGCTTGCCGAGGTCCGTGCCGCCCGAGACGTTGGCACGGAAGATGTCACCTGTCGAGATCTTCGGGATGGACAGGTTCGATGCGATGTACTGGGCCTGTGTCCCCTTACCCGCTCCGGGGGGCCCGACGAGAACGAGACGCACTACCGCAGGAAACCTTCGTAGTTACGCTGCTGGAGCTGGCTCTCGATCTGCTTCACCGTGTCCAGGCCGACACCAACCATGATCAGAATGCTCGTCCCTCCGAACGGGAAGTTCTGGCTAGCCCCGGCCACCGCCAGCGCGACGATCGGGATCATGGAGATCAGACCCAGATAGAGCGCGCCGGGCGCGGTCAGACGGGTGAGCACGAAGTTCAGGTATTCAGCCGTCGGACGGCCGGGACGGATGCCCGGAATGAACCCACCGTACTTCTTCATGTTGTCGGCGACTTCAGCGGGGTTGAACGTAATCGACACGTAGAAGTACGTGAAGAAGACGATCAGCACGAAGAACGTGATCATGTAGACCGGGTGGTCGCCCCTGACCAGGTACTGGGAGATCCACTGCACGACCGCGTTGTTCGAGGTCGGGAAGAGCGAGGTCAGCAGCTGCGGCAGGTAGAGCAGCGACGAGGCGAAGATGACCGGGATGATGCCGGCCTGGTTGACCTTGAGCGGGATGTACGTCGAGGTGCCGCCGTACATCCTGCGGCCCACCATGCGCTTGGCGTACTGGACCGGGATGCGGCGCTGCGCCTGCTCGACGAAGACCACGGCCGCGATCATGAAGACACCGACGACCATGACGACCGCGAAGGTGAACTTGTTCGCCTGGAAGATGTTGGTCAGCTCGGACGGGAAGACCGCGACGACCTGGGTGAAGATCAGGATGGACATGCCGTTGCCGACGCCGCGGTCGGTGATGAGCTCACCGAGCCACATGATCACCGACGTGCCGGCCGTCATGATGATGACCATCGTGACGATGCCGAAGATGTTGTCGGGGTCGAGCAGGACGTCCTGCTGGCAGTTGGGGAAGAGCTGGCCGGACCGCGCGAGCGCGATGAAGGCGGTCGACTGGAGGATGCCGAGGCCGATGGTCAGATAACGCGTATACTGCGTGATCTTGGCCTGGCCCGCCTGGCCTTCCTTCTTGAGAGCCTCAAGACGTGGAATCACCACGACGAGCAGCTGAAGAATGATGCTCGCGGTGATATACGGCATAATGCCCAGCGCGAACACCGACAGCTTCAGGAGCGCACCACCACCGAACAGCTGCACCATCCCATAGATGTTGCCGGTGGCTCCGTTACGGGCCTGATCGAAACAGGCCGCGAGGTTCTGGACGTGAACTCCCGGAGTCGGAAGAACCGAGCCGAGACGGAACAGCGCGATGATGCCCAGGGTGAAGAGCAACTTCTTGCGCAGGTCCGGTGTCCGGAACGCCCGGGTAAACGCGGTCAGCACGGTCCCTCCTGCGCGCCTTTATGGCGATGTGAGTATGCGGTGGTGCGGGGATCTGCCATGTCAAGTCTCAAGTCAAACGAGCCGGACAGAATCCTGCCGTCTCGCCGAACTCTAACGCACTAAGGGCGTGGGGGCCCATTGTCGGAACCCCCACGCCTCGTCATAGCGGAGCTACAGCTCGGTAACGGAACCACCGGCGGCGGCGATCTTCTCCTTCGCGGCGGACGAGAAGGCGTGAGCCGTAACGTTCACAGCGACGGAGATCTCGCCGGTGCCGAGCACCTTCACGAGCTGGTTCTTGCGAACGGCGCCCTTGGCCACCAGGGCCTCGACGGTGACGTCGCCACCCTCGGGGAACAGCTCGCCGAGCCTGTCCAGGTTGACGACCTGGTAGGTCGTCTTGAACAGGGCGTTGGAGAAGCCCTTGAGCTTCGGCAGACGCCTCTGCAGCGGCACCTGGCCACCCTCGAAGCCGAGGGGAACCGTGGTACGGGCGTGGCTGCCCTTGGTGCCGCGACCGGCCGTCTTGCCCTTGGACGCCTCGCCCCGACCCTTGCGGATCTTGGACTTGTTGGCACCCGGAGCAGGACGCAGGTCGTGAATCTTGAGCGGAGCCTTGTCAGTCATGACTAGTCGACCTCTTCCACCTCGACGAGGTGCGTCACCACGGACACCATCCCGCGAATCTCGGGACGGTCCTCCTTGACGACGACATCGCCGATTCGCTTCAGGCCAAGCGAACGCAGCGAGTCACGCTGGTTCTGCTTGCCACCGATCTTCGAGCGAACCTGAGTGATCTTCAGGCGTGCCATGACTAGCTCACCGCCTTCGCGGCCGCGGCCTCGGCGATGCCCTCGCGCTGAGCCTTGAGCATGCGGGCCGGAGCCACGTCCTCGATCGGCAGGCCACGGCGGGCGGCGATCTCCTCGGGGCGGGAAAGGCCCTTCAGAGCCGCCACGGTGGCGTGCACGATGTTGATCGGGTTGTCCGAGCCCAGCGACTTGGACAGCACGTCATGGATGCCGGCGCACTCCAGGACCGCGCGCACCGGGCCACCGGCGATGACGCCGGTACCGGCCGACGCCGGACGCAGGAAGACGACACCGGCCGCCTCCTCGCCCTGCACGGTGTGCGGGATGGTGCCCTGGATGCGGGGCACCTTGAAGAAGTGCTTCTTGGCCTCTTCGACGCCCTTGGCGATGGCCGCGGGGACTTCCTTGGCCTTGCCGTAACCGACGCCGACCAGGCCGTTGCCGTCACCGACGACGACGAGGGCGGTGAAGCTGAAGCGACGACCACCCTTCACGACCTTGGCCACTCGGTTGATCTTCACTACGCGCTCGATGTACGAGACGCCCTTGTCGGCGGCGCCACCGCGGCGATCGTCACGACGGTCCCGCCGCTCGCCACCGGTGCCGCCACCGCGACGCGGAGCTGCAGCCATCAGTGGTTCCTCTTCTCAGTTGCCATCAGAATTCCAGCCCGCCTTCGCGGGCGCTGTCCGCCAGAGCCGCGATGCGACCGGCGTAGCGGTTGCCACCGCGGTCGAAGACGACCTTGGTGATCCCGGCTTCCTTGGCCCGCTGAGCGAGGAGCTCGCCGACCTTCTTGGCCTTCTCCGTCTTGTCGGCCTCAAGGGTGCGCAGCGAGGCGTCCATGGTGGAGGCGCTCACCAGCGTGTGACCGACGGAGTCGTCCACGATCTGGACGAACATGTGACGGGTCGAACGGTTGACGACCAGGCGCGGACGCTCGGCCGTACCGACGACGAACTTGCGGACGCGGCGGTGACGGCGAGCCCGCGAGACGGTGCGGGCAGCCGTGTGCTTGCTGAACGCAGTCTTCGGAGCCATGCCTACTTACCAGCCTTTCCGACCTTGCGGCGGATCTGTTCGCCCTGGTAACGCACGCCCTTGCCCTTGTACGGGTCAGGCTTGCGCAACTTGCGGATGTTGGCCGCGACCTCGCCGACCTTCTGCTTGTCGATGCCGTCCACGTGGAACAGGGTCGGCTTCTCGACGCGGAAGGAGACACCCTCGGGGGCGTCGACGATGACCGGGTGGCTGAAGCCCAGCGAGAACTCCAGCTGCGTCGGGCCCTTGGCCTGGACGCGGTAACCGACGCCGACGATCTCCAGGGACTTCGTGTACCCCTGGGTGACGCCCTGCACCATGTTGGCGATCAGCGTCCGGGACAGGCCGTGCAGCGCACGGACCTTGTTCTCGTCGTTGGGCCGGGAGACGGCGATGGCGCCGTCGTCGTCACGACCGACCGTAATCGGGTCCGCGACCGTGTGAGAAAGCGTGCCCTTCGGGCCCTTGACCTGGACATCCTGGCCGGTGATCGTGATGTCTACGCCACTGGGCACAGGGATGGGCAGCCGTCCGATTCTCGACATGCTGTGATTCCTCCCCTCTACCAGACGTAGGCGAGGACTTCGCCGCCCACGCCACGCTTGCCGGCCTGCTTGTCAGTCATGAGACCGGCGGACGTCGAGATGATCGCGACGCCCAGCCCGCCCAGAACTCGAGGCAGGTTGTCCTTCTTCGCATAAACCCGCAGACCGGGCTTGGAAACCCGGCGCAGGCCCGCGAGCGAACGCTCACGGGTAGGCCCGAACTTGAGCTCCACCACGAGGTTCTTTCCGACCTTGGCGTCTTCGACGGCCCAGGACTGGATGTAACCCTCCTGCTGGAGGATCTCGGCGATGTGCGCCTTGATCTTCGAATACGGCATCGACACGCTCTCGTGGTACGCCGAGTTCGCATTGCGCAGACGCGTCAGCATGTCTGCGATGGGGTCGGTCATCGTCATGGCCAGTGGCCTTCCTCGCCGCGGTTTCCAGTCGGCCAAGCAGCGCTCTGCCGGTGGACCTTCGGCGCGGTCATGGACGCGAAGCGTCCTGTCTTCTTCTGAACATGGACTCCGGGGGACGACGCGGAGCCGCCCCCCAGAGTATCTACCAGCTCGACTTGGTGATGCCGGGCAGCTCGCCCCGGTGCGCCATCTCGCGGAAGCACACGCGGCACAGACCGAACTTGCGGTACACCGCGCGCGGACGACCGCAACGCGAGCACCGGGTGTAGGCCCGGACCTCGAACTTCTGCTTGCGCCCCGCCTTGGCGATCAGCGACTTCTTCGCCATTGGATCAGGCCTCCTTGAACGGGAAGCCGAGGAGCTTCAGCAGCGCCCGGCCCTGGTCGTCGTTCGTCGCGGTGGTCACGACCGTGATGTCCATGCCCCGCGGGCGGTCGACCTTGTCCTGGTCGACCTCGTGGAACATGACCTGCTCGGTCAGACCGAACGTGTAGTTGCCGTTGCCGTCGAACTGCTTCGGCGACAGGCCGCGGAAGTCCCGGATACGGGGCAGCGCCAGCGCCAGCAGGCGGTCGAGGAACTCCCACATACGGTCGCCGCGCAGCGTGACGTGCGCGCCGATCGGCATGCCCTCACGCAGCTTGAACTGCGCGATGGACTTGCGCGCCCGAACGACGGCCGGCTTCTGGCCGGTGATCGCGGTGAGGTCGCGTACGGCGCCTTCGATGAGCTTGGAGTCGCGAGCCGCCTCACCGACACCCATGTTGACCTTGATCTTGGTCAGGGCCGGGATCTGCATGACGTTCTCGATGCCGAACTGCTCGCGAAGCTGGGCCGCGATCTCCTCGCGGTACTTCGTCTTGAGTCGCGGCGTCGGGCGCTCGGTCTCAGTGGTCGTGGCGGTCATCAGCTGTCCTCACCCGTCTCCTCGGCCTTGTCGGCCTTCTTGTCGGCGGGCTTCTCGTCCTTGAGCTTCTTCACGTTGGACACGTGGATGGGGCCCTCCATCGTCTGCACGCCGCCGGTCTTGGCGCCACGCGGACCCTGGAGAGACTCCTTGGTGTGCTTCTTGATCATGTTGACGCCCTCGATCACCACGCGGTCCTCGCGCGGGTACGTGGCGATGACGTGACCCTTGGCACCCTTGTCCTTGCCGGCGATGACCTGAACCAGGTCACCCTTCTTCACATGCAGCTTCGGCATTACAGCACCTCCGGGGCGAGCGAGATGATGCGCATGAACTTCTTGTCGCGCAGCTCGCGGCCGACCGGGCCGAAGATACGAGTGCCACGAGGGTCACCGCTGTCCTTGATGATGACGGCGGCGTTCTCGTCGAAGCGGATGTAGGAGCCGTCGGGCCGGCGGCGCTCCTTGACCGTGCGGACGACGACGGCCTTGACCACGTCGCCCTTCTTGACGCCCGTGCTGCCCGGCAGCGCGTCCTTGACAGTGGCGACGATGATGTCGCCGATACCGGCGTAGCGTCGGCCCGAGCCACCGAGAACACGGATGCAAAGGATCTCCTTCGCACCAGTGTTGTCGGCGACCTTGAGCCGCGACTCCTGCTGGATCACTTGAACTCCTGTTAGTCGCGCCGGTTCTCATCTCTGAGCCTGGCGGAACCTGTCGTTGTCTTGTTCCCACGGCCACAGTCCACGAAGGGGCCGCACCGCAGGCGACGCGAGGCCCGGAGGACCTCGCGTCCTTGGACGCCGTCATGGGGGCCCTGAGGCCCCCACGAGGCGCGGTATATCCGAGAAGAGCCTTACTTGGCCTTCTCGAGGATCTCCACGACCCTCCACCGCTTGGTGGCGGAGAGGGGGCGGGTCTCCATGAGCAGCACGCGGTCGCCGACGCCGCAGGCGTTGGCCTCGTCGTGTGCCTTGTACTTGGTCGTACGGCGGATGACCTTGCCGTACAGACGGTGCTTGACGCGGTCCTCGACGGCGACGACGACGGTCTTGTCCATCTTGTCGCTGACGACCAGGCCCTCACGGACCTTGCGGAAGTTCCGCGCGTCGTTCGCCTCGGTGGTTCCGGTGGTCTCGGTCTCAGCCATCGCTCGTCTCCTTCTCGACCGTGACGATGCCGAGCTCACGCTCGCGCATCACGGTGTAGATACGGGCGATCTCGCGGCGGACGGCGCGCAGCCGCCCGTGGCTCTCCAACTGACCGGTCGCTGCCTGGAAGCGGAGGTTGAACAGCTCCTCCTTGGCTTCCTTGAGCTTCTGGACCAGGGTGTCCTGGTCCTCCACTCGCAGCTCGCCGGCGGTCAGGCCCTTAGCCATCACGCCTCACCCACTTCACGCTTAACGATCTTGCACTTCATCGGCAGCTTGTGGATCGCCCTGGTGAGCGCCTCACGCGCGACCGACTCCGCCACGCCGGACAGCTCGAACATCACGCGTCCGGGCTTGACGTTGGCGATCCACCACTCCGGCGAACCCTTACCGGAACCCATGCGGGTCTCGGCCGGCTTCTTGGTGAGCGGACGGTCGGGGTAGATGTTGATCCACACCTTGCCGCCACGGCGGATGTGACGGGTCATGGCGATACGAGCGGACTCGATCTGGCGGTTGGTCACGTAGGAGTGCTCAACAGCCTGAATGCCGAACTCGCCGAACACGACCCTGGTGCCGCCCTTGGCGGCTCCGCTGCGGTCAGGCCGGTGCTGCTTGCGGTGCTTGACCCTGCGCGGGATCAGCATGGTCAGCTCCCTTCAGCACCCGGCTGCGCAGCCGGGCCGGTCTCAGGGGCAGCCTGCGAAGCTGCCTCGGTACGGGGGGCGCGGTCGCCACGGCCGCCGCCACGACGCGGACGGTCACCGCCGCCACGACGCGGACGGTCGCCGCCGCCACCACGACGGTCGTCACGCTCGCGACGCTGGCCGGCACGAGCGCCGGCGGCAGCCGCCTCACGCTCGGCGCGGCTGGTCGGAGCCTCGCCCTTGTAGATCCAGACCTTCACGCCGATGCGGCCGAAGGTGGTACGGGCCTCGTAGAAGCCGTAGTCGATGTCCGCGCGGAGGGTGTGCAGCGGCACGCGACCCTCACGGTAGAACTCCGACCGCGACATCTCGGCGCCGCCCAGACGACCGGCGCACTGGACACGGATGCCCTTGGCGCCGGACTTCATGGCCGACTGCATCGCCTTGCGCATGGCGCGGCGGAACGAGACACGGCTGGACAGCTGCTCGGCGACGCCCTGAGCGACGAGCTGGGCGTCGATCTCCGGGTTCTTGACCTCGAGGATGTTGAGCTGGACCTGCTTCTTGGTCAGCTTCTCGAGGTCACCGCGGATGCGGTCCGCCTCGGCGCCGCGGCGGCCGATCACGATGCCCGGACGCGCGGTGTGGATGTCCACCTGCACACGGTCCGTGGTGCGCTCGATCTCGACCTTGGAGATGCCGGCCCGCTCCATGCCCTTCTGCAGCATGCGGCGGATCGCCACGTCCTCGGCGACGTACGACTTGTACAGCTTGTCGGCGTACCACCGGCTCTTGAAGTCGGTCGTGATGCCGAGGCGGAACCCGTGCGGGTTAACCTTCTGGCCCACTATCGGGTCCTTCCCTTCGGCTCGCGGGATTCCACGATCACGGTGATGTGGCTCGTCCGCTTGTTGATCCGATAGGCGCGACCCTGTGCACGCGGGCGGAACCGCTTCAGCGTCGGGCCCTCGTCGACCCAGGCGCGGCTCACGACGAGCGTGCTGGGGTCGAGGTTGAAGTTGTGCTCGGCGTTCGCCATGGCGCTGCTGAGCACCTTGTAGATCGGCTCGCTCGCCGACTGGGGAGCGAACTGCAGCACGGCCTGCGCCTCCGAAGCGGGCAGCCCGCGAATAAGGTCCACCACGCGGCGGGCCTTGAGGGGCGTGACACGGACGAACCGCGCCTGAGCCCTGGCTTCCATCGCTTACTCCTCTAAATGCTTCTGAAGGCGTCTATCGCCGGCTGCGCCGGTCTTCCTTGACGTGGCTGCGGAACGTCCGCGTGGGGGCGAACTCTCCGAGCTTGTGGCCGATCATCGACTCGGTGACGAACACCGGGACGTGCTTGCGGCCGTCGTGCACGGCGATCGTGTGCCCGAGCATGTCGGGAACGATCATGGAGCGCCGCGACCACGTCTTGATGACGTTCTTGGTGCCCTTCTCGTTCTGGGCGTCCACCTTCTTCTGAAGGTGGTCGTCCACGAAGGGACCCTTCTTAAGGCTACGTGGCATTTCGGCTGCTCCTACCGCTTCTTCCTCTTGCTCCGACGACGGATGATCAGCCGGTCGCTGGACTTGTTGGCCTGGCGGGTGCGGCCCTCGGGCTTGCCCTTGGGGTTCACCGGGTGGCGACCGCCGGACGTCTTGCCCTCACCACCACCGTGCGGGTGGTCAACGGGGTTCATGGCGACACCACGGACGGTCGGGCGCTTGCCCTTCCACCGCATACGGCCGGCCTTGCCCCAGTTGATGTTGGCCTGCTCGGCGTTGCCGACCTGGCCGACCGACGCCCGGCAGCGCACGTCGACCATGCGCATTTCACCGGACGGCATACGCAGGGTGGCGTACTGGCCTTCCTTGGCGAGCAGCTGGATCTGGGCGCCCGCGGAACGACCGAGCTTCGCGCCGCCGCCCGGACGGAGCTCCACCGCGTGGATGAAGGTACCGGTCGGGATGTTGCGCAGCGGCAGGCAGTTGCCCGGCTTGATGTCGGCAGCGGGGCCGTTCTCGATTCGGTCGCCCTGCTTGAGGCCGGTCGGCGCGATGATGTAGCGCTTCTCACCGTCGGCGTAGTGGAGCAGAGCGATGTTGGCGGTGCGGTTGGGGTCGTACTCGATGTGAGCGACCTTCGCCGGGATGCCGTCCTTGTCATGCCTACGGAAGTCGATGATCCGGTAGGCGCGCTTGTGTCCGCCGCCCTGGTGGCGCGCGGTCACCCGGCCGTGTACGTTCCGGCCGCCCTTGCTGTGAAGGGGCGCAAGCAGCGACTTCTCGGGAGTGCTGCGGGTGATCTCGGAGAAGTCCGAGACACTCGACCCGCGGCGACCCGGAGTCGTCGGCTTGTACTTACGGATGCCCATCTTTTTCGTTCATCCTTCGTCGGTTACATGGGCGAGCCCGCCGCACCGAAATGCGACGGTCTCGTCCCTCGCAGACCTTTCGGTCCGCTTCCTATCTATGGCGCTGCTAGCCGATCTGACCGAAGATGTCGATCCGATCGCCCTCGACCAGGCTCACGATCGCGCGCTTGGTGTCGGGACGCTTGCCGAAACCGGTGCGGGTGCGCTTGCGCTTGCCCGTCCGGTTGATGGTGTTCACGCTGGTGACCTTGACCCCGAAGATCTGCTCAACGGCGATCTTGACCTGGGTCTTGTTCGCGGTCTTCTTCACCAGGAACGTGTACTTGTTGTTCTCATCGATCAGGCCGTAGCTCTTCTCAGAGACGACCGGCTTGATGATGATGTCGCGCGGGTCGGCGATCTTCTCCATCAGGCGTCTTCCTTCCCGCCCTGGCTCAGCCGCGCGACGACCTGGTCGTACGCCTCCTGGGTGAAGACCACGTCGTCGTGCACGAGCACGTCGTAGGTGTTGAGCTGCCCGGCGTCCAGCAGGTGGACCTCGGGAGCGTTACGCAGGCTCATCCAGGTCAGCTCGTCGGCCTCGTCGACGACGACGAGCACGCGGGGAGCCTGAGTGATCTTGCGCAGGGCGTCCAGGGCAGCCTTGGTCTTGGGGGTCTCCCCCGTCACCAGCGTGCTGACCACGTGGACGCGACCGCCACCGGCCCTGTCGGACAGGGCGCCGCGGAGCGCGGCGGCCTTCATCTTCTTGGGCGTGCGCTGCGAGTAGTCACGCGGCACGGGCCCGTGGACGGTGCCACCGCCGGTGAACTGCGGCGCGCGGGTCGAGCCCTGACGGGCGCGGCCGGTGCCCTTCTGGCGGTACGGCTTCTTGCCGCCACCGCTGACCTCGCCACGGGTCTTGGCCTTGTGGGTGCCCTGCCGGCGAGCGGCGAGCTGGGCCACGACCACCTGGTGGATCAGCGGAACGTTGACCGTCGTGCCGAAGACGTCTTCGGGCAGTTCGACGGTGCCGGCCTTGGCGCCGCTGGCGTCGAGGACGTCAATAGTGGTGCTCACTTGGCAGCCCCCTTCTTGGCAGCGGTGCGGACGAGGACCAGGCTGCCGTTCGCGCCGGGGATCGCACCCTTGATCAGGATGAGACCGTTCTCGGCGTCGACGGAGTGAACCTTGAGGCTCTGCACAGTGGTGCGGACGTTACCCATCCGACCGGCCATGCGCAGGCCCTTGAATACGCGGCCCGGGGTGGCGCAGCCACCGATGGAACCCGGCGAGCGGTGCTTGCGCTGCGTACCGTGCGACGCGCCCAGACCACCGAAGCCGTGCCGCTTCATGACACCGGCGAAGCCCTTGCCCTTGCTCTTGCCCGTCACGTCGACGAACTGGCCGGCCTCGAAGGTGTCGGCCAGCAGCTCCTGGCCCAGGGTGTAGTCGCTCGCGTCGTCGGTGCGGATCTCCGCGAAGTAACGGCGCGGGGTGATGTCGTGCTTACGCAGGTAGTCGCCGAGCGGCTTGTTGACCTTCCGGGGGTCGACCTGCCCGAAGCCGAGCTGAACGGCGGAGTAGCCGTCCTTGTCTGCGGTGCGGACCCGGGTCACCACGCACGGACCGGCCTCGACCACGGTCACCGGAACCATCCGGTTGTCCGCGTCGAAGACCTGGGTCATGCCGAGCTTCTTGCCCAGGACGCCCTTGATCGTCTTAGCCATGTCAGTGCGTTCCCTCAGAGCTTGATCGAAATGTCGACACCCGCGGGGAGGTCGAGCCGCATGAGCGAGTCAACCGTCTTGGGGGTCGGGTCGATGATGTCAATCAGCCGCTTGTGCGTGCGCATCTCGAAGTGCTCGCGGCTGTCCTTGTACTTGTGCGGCGAGCGGATGACGCAGTACACGTTCTTCTCGGTCGGCAGCGGCACCGGGCCCGCGACCTTCGCGCCAGTCCGCGTCACCGTCTCGACGATCTTCTTGGCCGAGCTGTCGATGACCTCGTGGTCATAGGCCTTAAGCCGGATGCGGATCTTCTGTCCCGCCATAGTGGCCTCGGTGTCCTTCGCTGTCGTCTGAAAAAGTATCGTGCGGCCTTGTGCCGCTGTGTTGCTGCAGGTCTGACCCTGCGTGACCCCACGAGACAGACACTGTTGATCTGTCTTTTCTTCCGTGATCCGGCAGTTACTTCGGTCACTATGGCCGAAGTGACTGCTGGATCACGGCGCTTTACGCGAGGCCCTTGACGCGGTACGGCGGTCGGCCCTGAATGTGGGGCCGACCGCCGCCCCGACGGTCGAGCTACTTGATGATCTTCACAACCCGGCCGGCGCCGACGGTGCGGCCACCCTCACGGATCGCGAACTTGAGGCCTTCCTCCATGGCGATGGGCTGGATCAGCTCAACGCGCATCTCGGTGTTGTCGCCCGGCATGACCATCTCGGTGCCCTCGGGGAGGTTCACCACACCGGTCACGTCAGTCGTACGGAAGTAGAACTGCGGGCGGTAGTTGTTGAAGAACGGCGTGTGGCGGCCGCCCTCGTCCTTGGACAGGATGTAGACCTGGCCGGTGAACTCGGTGTGCGGGGTCGTCGTGCCCGGCTTGATGATGCACTGGCCGCGCTCGACGTCGTCGCGCTTGATGCCGCGGAGCAGCAGGGCGGCGTTGTCGCCCGCGTGACCCTCGTCGAGCATCTTGTTGAACATCTCGATGCTGGTGACGGTGGTCGTCGTCTTCTCCGGCTTGATGCCGATGATGTCGACCTGCTCGTTGACCTTGACGATGCCGCGCTCGATACGACCGGTGACGACGGTGCCGCGACCGGTGATCGAGAAGACGTCCTCGACGGGCATGAGGAACGGCTTCTCCGTGTCACGGGGAGGCTCGGGGACGTTCTCGTCCACCGCGTTCATCAGCTCGATGATGCTGTCGGCCCACTTCTCGTCACCCTCGAGAGCCTTGAGGGCGGAGACGCGGACGACGGGCAGGTCGTCGCCGGGGAACTCCTGCGCGGACAGGAGCTCACGGACCTCCAGCTCGACGAGCTCGAGGATCTCCTCGTCGTCGACCATGTCGGCCTTGTTCAGCGCCACGACGATGTAGGGGACGCCGACCTGGCGGGCCAGGAGGACGTGCTCCTTCGTCTGCGGCATCGGGCCGTCGGTGGCGGCGACCACGAGGATCGCGCCGTCCATCTGAGCGGCACCGGTGATCATGTTCTTCACGTAGTCGGCGTGACCGGGGCAGTCAACGTGAGCGTAGTGACGCTTCTCGGTCTGGTACTCGACGTGCGCGATGGAGATCGTAATACCGCGAGCCTTCTCCTCGGGCGCCTTGTCGATCTTGTCGAACGGGGTCGCCTTGTTGAGCTCGGGGAAACGGTCGTGAAGCACCTTGGTGATCGCCGCGGTCAGCGTGGTCTTGCCGTGGTCGATGTGTCCAATGGTGCCGATGTTCATGTGCGGCTTAGTCCGCTCGAACTTGGCCTTGCCCACTGGTTCTCTCCTTGAGAATCTGACTGACTTGTCTACACACTCGGGCCCGGGAGATCCCAGACCCCTAGGCGGCGGGGTGGCTCACACCACCCCGCCAGGGACCGGGAAGTTATTCGCCCCGGGCCTTCGCGACGATCTCCTTGGCGATGCCCGGAGGCACCTCCGCGTAGGAGTCGAACTGCATGCTGTAGCTCGCGCGCCCCTGCGTCTTGCTACGCAGGTCACCCACGTAGCCGAACATCTCAGACAGCGGCACGAGCGCCTGGACGACACGGGCGCCGGCCCGCTCGTCCATCGCCTGGATCTGCCCGCGGCGACCGTTGAGGTCACCGATGACGTCACCCATGTAGTCCTCGGGCGTGGTGACCTCGACGGCCATCATCGGCTCGAGAAGAACGGCGTCCGCCTTGCGCGCGGCCTCCTTGAAGGCCATCGAGCCGGCGATCTTGAACGCCATTTCCGAGGAGTCGACGTCGTGGGCGGCACCGTCGGTCAGCGTAACCTTCACGCCCACCATCGGGTAACCGGCCAGCACGCCGAACTCGGCGGCCTCCTGGGCGCCGGCGTCGACCGAGGGGATGTACTCCCTCGGGACGCGGCCACCGGAGACCTTGTTCTGGAACTCGTAACCGTCGTTGCCCTCGCCCAGCGGCTCCAGGTCGATGATCACCCGCGCGAACTGACCGGAACCACCGGTCTGCTTCTTGTGGGTGTAGTCGACCTTCTCCACCTTGCGGCGGATGGTCTCGCGGTAGGCCACCTGCGGGCGGCCCACGTTGGCCTCGACCTTGAACTCGCGACGCATACGGTCGACGAGGATCTCCAGGTGAAGCTCGCCCATGCCCCAGATGACCGTCTGGCCGGTCTCCTCGTCACGACGGACCTGGAAGGACGGGTCCTCCTCGGCCAGCCGCTGGATGGCGGTGGACAGCTTCTCCTGGTCGCCCTTGGTCTTGGGCTCGATGGCGACGTTGATGACCGGAGCCGGGAACGTCATCGACTCGAGCACGACCGGGTTGGCCGGGTCGGCAAGGGTGTCGCCGGTCGTGGTGTCCTTCAGACCCATGACGGCGACGATCTGACCGGCGATCGCCTGCGGGCGCTCTTCGCGCTTGTTGGCGTGCATCTGGTAGATCTTGCCGATCCGCTCCTTCTTGCCCTTCACCGAGTTCACGACCTGTGAACCGGTGTCGAGGGTGCCGGAGTAGATGCGGATGTAGGTGAGCTTGCCCAGGTGCGGGTCGCTGGCGATCTTGAAGGCCAGCGCGGAGAACGGCTCGGCCGGGTCCGCGTGACGCTCGATCACCTTCTCCTCGTTGCCGACCGCGTAACCCTTGAACGCCGGGATGTCGGTCGGGGCGGGGAGGTAGGCGACGATCGCGTCGAGCAGGGGCTGGACGCCCTTGTTCTTGAACGCGGTGCCGCACAGCACCGGGTTGATGGCGCTGCTCAGCGTGGCGCGGCGGATGGCCGCGACCAGCTGCTCCTCGGTGGGCTCGGTGCCCTCCAGGAAGAGCTCCATCAGCTCGTCGTCGTTCTCGGCGACCGTCTCGATGAGGCGGTCACGCCACTCGCGGGCGGCGTCGGCGTGGTCGGCCGGGATGTCGACGGTGTCGTACATCTCGCCCTTGGCCGCGTCGGCGCTCCAGATGAGCCCCTTCATCTTGATGAGGTCGATGACGCCCTTGAAGTCGGCCTCGACACCCCACGGAAGCTGGATCACAGCGGGGGTCGCGCCCAGGCGGCTGACCATCATCTCGACGCAGCGGTGGAACTCCGCGCCGACACGGTCCATCTTGTTCACGAAGCAGATGCGCGGGACCTCGTACCGGTCAGCCTGCCGCCACACCGTCTCCGACTGCGGCTCGACACCGGCGACACCGTCGAACACGGCGACGGCACCGTCGAGGACGCGGAGCGAGCGCTCCACTTCGATGGTGAAGTCGACGTGACCCGGAGTGTCGATGATGTTGATGGTGTGACCGATCCACTCACAGGTCGTCGCGGCAGACGTGATCGTGATGCCGCGCTCCTGCTCCTGCTCCATCCAGTCCATGGTGGCAGCGCCCTCATGGACTTCACCGATCTTGTAGTTGATGCCGGTGTAGAACAGGATGCGCTCGGTCGTGGTGGTCTTGCCCGCGTCGATGTGGGCCATGATCCCGATGTTGCGGACCTTGGCCAGGTCAAGAGCGGTCGTAGCGGCCACTTTAACTCGCGTCCTCGTCGTCTCGTCGAACCCGCCGGGTTACCAGCGGTAGTGGGCGAAGGCCTTGTTGGACTCGGCCATCTTGTGGGTGTCCTCGCGCTTCTTGACACTCGCCCCGAGGCCGTTGCTGGCGTCGAGGAGCTCGTTCATGAGGCGCTCGGTCATGGTCTTCTCGCGGCGGGCGCGGGAGTACTGCACCAGCCAGCGCAGGGCCAGGGTGGTGCTGCGCGCGGCGCGCACCTCGACCGGCACCTGGTAGGTCGCGCCACCGACACGACGGCTGCGGACCTCGAGGGTGGGCTTGACGTTGTCAAGCGCGCGCTTGAGGGTGACGACCGGGTCGTTGCCCGTCTTCTCCCTGCAGCCTTCGAGGGCGCCGTAGACGATCGACTGCGCGATGGAGCGCTTGCCGTCAAGGAGCACCTTGTTGATCAGGGCGGTCACCAGCGGCGAGCTGTAAACCGGGTCAGACATGAGCTGACGACGGCCAGGAGAACCCTTACGAGGCATTGTTAGCTCTTCTCCTTCTTCGCGCCGTAGCGGCTGCGGGCCTGCTTGCGGTTGCGGACACCCTGGGTGTCGAGCGAACCGCGGATGATCTTGTAGCGAACACCAGGCAGGTCCTTCACACGACCGCCACGCACGAGCACGATGGAGTGCTCCTGCAGGTTGTGGCCCACACCGGGGATGTAAGCCGTGACCTCGATGCCGTTCGTGAGCCGAACGCGGGCCACCTTGCGCAGTGCCGAGTTGGGCTTCTTCGGGGTCGTGGTGTAAACGCGCTGGCACACACCGCGCCGCTGCGGACTCCCCTTGAGGGCAGGAGTCTTGGTCTTGGAGACCTTGTCCTGCCGGCCCTTGCGGACCAACTGCTGAATAGTGGGCACTGCCACTCCGTTTCGTGCCTTGGCCGGTGTTACGTCATTGGGTCTTGCATTTCGCAGGTTCTGCCGGTGTCATGACCTGCTGGTTTTCCTCGTCTCGGTGCCCCCGCGGTCGGGCGTGTCGCGCTATTCACACAGACACAGCCACGGAGACTTGCGAGCCTGAGAGTCCAGCCGACGCTCTCCCTATGGATATGAGCGCACAGCCGAAAGCCCGCTAGAGACGGGCACGATGCTCAAGACTACCCAGGCCCAGCCGACACGTCAAAACGGCACGGCAACGCCTGTCGGCCTCGCCGCTCCGTGCCACCGGGGCCTGTCTCATCCAGCCCATCCGAAGCGCCGCGGCAATGATACCGGGCCTGGGGACCGACGTGTGCCGATTCGCCGGGGAGCCCCCCAATCGGCCCACAGACCGTCAGGCCGGCGGACCGTCTCCCCCGGGCCCGCCCCACCCCCACAGGGCGTCTGGGAGCGTCTACGGCAGCGCGTACGGCCGGAAAAGCGCCGCGCCCGGGCCCTCTTCGGAGAGAGACCCGGGCGCGGCGCCTGCGAAACTGCTAGCGGTTGTACTGACCGAAGTCGTACTCCTCCAGCGGGACGGCCTCGCCGCTGCCCGTGCCGAAGGTGTAGTCGGCCGCGGAACCGTCGTAACCGCCGACGGTGTACATGGCGGCCTTGGCCTCCTCGGTCGGCTCGACCCGGATGTTGCGGTACTGGGGCATGCCCGTACCGGCCGGGATGAGCTTACCGATGATGACGTTCTCCTTCAGGCCCAGGAGCGAGTCGGACTTGGCGTGGATCGCCGCGTCCGTCAGGACCCTGGTCGTCTCCTGGAAGGAGGCCGCCGACAGCCACGACTCGGTGGCCAGCGACGCCTTCGTGATGCCCATGAGCACCGGACGGCCCGCGGCCGGCGAGCCGCTCTCGGCCACCGTCTCGCGGTTCATCTGCTCGAAGCGCGGACGCTCCACCAGCTCACCGGGCAGCAGGTCGGTGTCACCGGACTCCAGCACGTTCACGCGCTTGAGCATCTGCCGCACGATGATCTCGATGTGCTTGTCGTGGATCGACACACCCTGCGACCGGTAGACCTGCTGGACCTCGGCCACCAGGTGCAGCTGCACGGCCCGCGGGCCGAGGATGCGCAGCACCTCGTTGGGGTTGACCGCACCCGCGATCAGCTGCTGGCCGACCGTCACGCGCTGACCGTCCTGGACGAGCAGGCGCGAACGCATCGAGACCGGGTAGGCGATCTCCTCCGACCCGTCGTCGGGGGTGATGACGATCTTCCTGGTCTTGTCGGTCTCGTCGATCCGGGCCCGGCCCTCGGCCTCGGAGATCGGGGCGACACCCTTGGGGATGCGCGCCTCGAACAGCTCCGTGACACGGGGCAGACCGTGGGTGATGTCGGCGCCGGCCACACCACCGGTGTGGAACGTACGCATCGTCAGCTGCGTGCCGGGCTCACCGATCGACTGGGCGGCGATGATGCCGACCGCCTCGCCGACGTCCACGAGCTTGCCGGTGGCCAGCGAGCGGCCGTAGCAGGTCGCGCAGACACCGATCTTGGCCTCGCAGACGAGCGCGCTGCGGGTGCGGACGGTCTCGACGCCGGCCTCGACCAGCTTCGTCACGTGGATGTCGTTGATGTCGACACCCGCCGGGACGATGACCTTGCCGTCGACCTCGACGTCCTCGGCCATGATGCGGCCGTGCACGTTGGACTCGGCGTTCTCCGCCTTGACCAGGTTGCCCGACGCGTCGCGCTCGCCGACGTGCAGCGGGACCGCGCGGTCGGTGCCGCAGTCGATCTCACGCACGATGACGTCCTGGGCGACGTCCACCAGACGACGGGTCAGGTAACCCGAGTCGGCGGTCCGCAGGGCGGTGTCGGCCAGACCCTTTCGCTGACCGTGGGTGGAGATGAAGTACTCCAGCACCGACAGGCCCTCGCGGAAGGAGGCCTTGATCGGCCGCGGGATCGTCTCACCCTTGGTGTTGGACACCAGGCCACGGATACCGGCGATCTGCCGGACCTGCATCTTGTTACCACGGGCGCCCGAGTTGACCATCATCCAGACCGGGTTGGTCGCCGGGAAGGCGTTGACCATGTCGGTCTCGACGTCGGCCGTGGCGTGGGTCCAGATCTCGATGAGCTCCTGACGGCGCTCCTCGTCGGTGATCAGACCACGCTCGTACTCGCGCTGGACCTTGTCGGCCCGGCGCTCGTAGTTCTCCATGATGTCGGTCTTGTTCGGCGGCGCGACGACGTCCTCGATCGAGATCGTGACGCCGGAGCGGGTCGCCCAGCGGAAGCCCGCGTCCTTGAGCGCGTCGAGCGAGTTGGCGACCTCGACCTTGGGGTAGGTGTCGGCCAGCTCGTTCACGATCGTGGACAGCTGCTTCTTGCCCACCTGGAAGTTGACGAACGGGTAGCTCTCGGGGAGCGTCTGGTTGAACAGGCACCGCCCGAACGTCGTCTCCAGCCGGATCGGGTCACCCTGCTCCCAGCCCTCCGGCGCGACCCAGTCACGCGGCGGCAGGACGTCCTTGACCCGGATCTGGATCTTCGCCTGGATCTCCAGCTCGCGGCGGTCGAAGGCCATCTGTGCCTCGGCGATCGAGCCGAACACGCGGCCCTCGCCGGTTGCGCCTTCCTTCTGGGTGGTCAGCCAGTAGAGGCCGATGACCATGTCCTGGGTGGGCATCGTCACGGGCTTGCCGTCGGCCGGCTTGAGGATGTTGTTGGTCGAGAGCATCAGGATGCGTGCCTCGGCCTGGGCCTCAGCCGACAGCGGCAGGTGCACGGCCATCTGGTCGCCGTCGAAGTCCGCGTTGAAGGCGGTGCAGACGAGCGGGTGGATCTGGATGGCCTTGCCCTCGACCAGCTGCGGCTCGAACGCCTGGATGCCCAGACGGTGGAGCGTCGGAGCGCGGTTGAGCAGCACCGGGTGCTCGGTGATGACCTCTTCGAGCACGTCCCACACGACGGGGCGGGCGCGCTCGACCATCCGCTTGGCCGACTTGATGTTCTGCGCGTGGTTGAGGTCCACGAGCCGCTTCATCACGAACGGCTTGAACAGCTCCAGCGCCATCTGCTTGGGCAGACCGCACTGGTGCAGCTTGAGCTGCGGGCCGACGACGATGACCGAACGGCCGGAGTAGTCGACTCGCTTGCCCAGCAGGTTCTGGCGGAAACGACCCTGCTTGCCCTTCAGCATGTCGCTGAGGGACTTCAGCGGCCGGTTGCCGGGGCCGGTCACCGGGCGACCGCGACGGCCGTTGTCGAACAGCGCGTCGACGGCCTCCTGGAGCATCCGCTTCTCGTTGTTCACGATGATCTCGGGGGCGCCGAGGTCGAGCAGACGCTTGAGGCGGTTGTTCCGGTTGATGACCCGGCGGTACAGGTCGTTGAGGTCGGAGGTCGCGAACCGGCCACCGTCGAGCTGCACCATCGGGCGCAGGTCCGGCGGGATGACCGGGATGCAGTCGAGCACCATGCCGCGCGGCGAGTTGGTGGTGTTCAGGAACGCCGACACGACCTTGAGCCGCTTGAGGGCGCGGGCCTTCTTCTGGCCCTTGCCGCTGCGGATGGTCTCGCGCAGGTTCTCGGCCTCGGCGTCGAGGTCGAAGCTGATCAGGCGGTCCTGGATCGCCTGCGCGCCCATGCCGCCCTTGAAGTAGCGGCCGAAGCGGTCGCGCATCTCGCGGTAGAGCAGCTCGTCGCCCTCAAGGTCCTGGACCTTGAGGTTCTTGAAGCGGCTCCAGACCTCGTCGAGCCGGTCCAGCTCGCGCTGGGCACGGTCGCGGAGCTGGCGCATCTCGCGCTCGGCGCCCTCGCGGACCTTGCGCCGCTGGTCGCCCTTGGCGCCGGCGGCCTCCAGCTCGGCCAGGTCGGACTCGAGCTTCTTCTGCCTGGACTCGACGTCGGCGTCACGGCGCTGCTCGATGTGCTGCCGCTCGACGGAGATCTTCGCCTCCAGCGAGGGCAGGTCACGCTCACGCATGTCGGTGTCGACGTGCGTGATCATGTAGGCCGCGAAGTAGATGACCTTCTCCAGGTCCTTCGGGGCCAGGTCGAGCAGGTAGCCGAGGCGCGACGGCACGCCCTTGAAGTACCAGATGTGCGTGACGGGCGCGGCCAGCTCGATGTGGCCCATCCGCTCACGACGCACCTTGGCCCGGGTCACCTCGACGCCGCAGCGCTCACAGATGATGCCCTTGAACCGGACGCGCTTGTACTTGCCGCAGTAGCACTCCCAGTCGCGGGTCGGACCGAAGATCTTCTCGCAGAAGAGTCCGTCCTTTTCCGGCTTGAGAGTCCGGTAGTTGATGGTCTCGGGCTTCTTGACCTCGCCGTGCGACCACTGACGGATGTCGTCGGCGGTCGCAAGACCGATCCTGAGCTCGTCGAAGAAGTTGACGTCTAGCATTGTGTGCGATCTCCCCCTCAGACTTCTTCCACGCTGCTCGGCTCACGCCGGGACAGATCGATACCGAGTTCCTCCGCCGCGCGGAAGACGTCCTCGTCGGTGTCGCGCATCTCGATGGACATACCGTCGCTGGAGAGCACCTCGACGTTGAGGCACAGCGACTGCATTTCCTTGATGAGGACCTTGAAGGACTCCGGAATGCCCGGCTCGGGGATGTTCTCGCCCTTGACGATCGCCTCGTAGACCTTCACCCGGCCCAGCACGTCGTCGGACTTGATGGTCAGCAGCTCCTGCAGGGCGTAGGCGGCGCCGTAGGCCTCCAGCGCCCACACCTCCATCTCACCGAAGCGCTGGCCGCCGAACTGGGCCTTACCGCCCAGCGGCTGCTGCGTGATCATGGAGTACGGGCCGGTCGACCGGGCGTGGATCTTGTCGTCGACCAGGTGCAGCAGCTTGAGGATGTAGATGTAGCCGACCGAGATCGGGTACGGGAACGGCTCGCCGGAACGGCCGTCGAACAGCCGCGCCTTGCCGCTCTGCTGCACCATGCGGTCACCGTCACGGTTGGCGATGGTGTTGCCGAGCAGGCCGACGATCTCCTCCTCGTGCGCGCCGTCGAAGACCGGGGTGGCCATGTTGGTACGCGGGGC